>NZ_CALHHT010000164.1 GCF_938031315.1 uncultured Campylobacter sp. | reverse complement strand
GCGCGCTTAAATTTAACGGGCGTGTCGCAATAACGCGCGGATATAATAAATTCAAAAGGAGCAAACATGCAAAAAAACGAGGTTATGAACGATTTTAAAAAGCTGTGCGAGATACCGCACTGCAGCTGCGAAACGGAGCAGATGAGGGGGTTTTTAGCGGACTTTGCGCGCTCTCAGGGCTTTAGCGTAAACATCGACGAGGCGGGCAATATCCACGCCGTAAAGGGCGAGCCTAAAATTTGCTTGCAAAGCCACTACGACATGGTTTGCGTGGGCGCGGCGCCGAATTTAGAGCTCATCGAAGAGAACGGCATACTAAGGGCAAAAAACTCGACTCTAGGCGCTGACGACGGTATCGGCGTGGCGATGATGATGGGCGCGATGCGGGAGTTTGCAAATTTAGAGTGCCTATTTACCAACGACGAAGAGGTCGGGCTCGTGGGCGCAAACGCCTTTAAGGGTAAAATTCTATCGCCAAATTTGCTAAATTTAGACAGCGAAGAGGACGACCGCGTGACGCTGGGATGTGCCGGCGGCATAAACGTGAGCGCAAAAATCAGCGCCGCTAGCGTCAAAAAAAGCGGTAAAATTTACGAGATCGGCGTCACGGGGCTTAGCGGCGGGCACTCTGGCAATGAAATACACAAAAATATCCCAAACGCGACGAAGCTGCTAGCGAAATTTCTCGCCGAGGAGGGCTGTGAGCTCATTAGCCTGGATTTTGGCGAGAGGAGCAACTCGATCCCCGCAAATGCCGTGTGCAAGGCGCTGTGCACGCATGAGCCAAAACAGCGCGGCCTAGCGTGGGTAAAGAGCCTGGGCGAGGGCGAAGCGGACGTACTGGTAAATAGCGGCAAAATTTTAGCTCTCATAAACTCATTCGCCCAGGGTGTGCGCAGTTACGACACGCAGCTTGGCATGGTAAACGAAAGCATAAATCTCTCGACCGTCAAGCAAAAGGGCGAAGTGATTGAATTTGATTTTTTCGCTCGCGCGATGAAGCGAGAGGGGCTCGAAAATTTAGGCTTTGAGACCGCTACGCTAGCTAGCGCGCTGGGCTTTGATGTGAGAGTAGCCGACCGCTCGGCGAACTGGGCGCCTTGCATCAGCGACTTCGCGCATCTGGTGCTTGAGGAGTTGCAAAAACAAAAGCCGCAGGCTAAATTTGCCGCCGTGCACGCGGGCCTTGAGTGCGGCGTACTGGTCGCAAAACAGCCCGAGCTGCAAGCCTGCTCCATAGGCCCAAACATCCACTCGCCTCACTCCGTGAACGAGCACTGCGAGATAGCGTCGGTGGAGATGATGGCGGAAGTAGTAAGAAACATAATCGCTAGACTGCAATAAATTAGCGGCTTGTCTTTTGAGCGCTTTTTGCGGATTTCGTTAAAATTTGACTCGATAGGCTATATACCTTATCTTCGTCAAATTTTAACTTCAAAACCCCAAAAATCATCTCAAAATACTTCGCCTTTAAATTTTTGCGGCGACTCATATTTTGAGCATCTTTACAGA
>NZ_CALHHT010000163.1 GCF_938031315.1 uncultured Campylobacter sp. | reverse complement strand
TGCACGCCAGAGTGGTTACGCTCTCTGTGCCCAAGAAGCTGCGAGCGGAGCGGATTGTGCGGCCTGTATCTGTTTTTTTTGCAAAACAGCTGCGGCCGCTTTCGGCGCCGCACTTTCGTCTTGCTCGGATGTCGTCCGTACCAAGCGGAGCCTTACGAGTAAGCGTTATGGGCTCGCAAAGCTTGCGCGAAAGACAGTTGTAGAAATTTTATTCCGAAAAGTATTTTTGAAATTTTACTTCACAAAATTTTAAAATTTTCAACCAGACTAAATTTTAAAATTTTAACGAAGCCCGATTCAAAACTCCAATGAAGCCGAATTATGAAATTTTATCCCGCAAAATTTTAAAATTTTATCGGCAGACTATAGTTTGAAATACAATCGCAGATCCGCCCACTGTGCCCCGTAAATTTAAACCGCTCGCCCGCTCCGCAAAAGATGGTTTTAGAAGTTTATTCCGCAAAACCTTTTAGAAATTTTACCTCGCAAAATTTTAAAATTTTAACGAAGCCGAATTCAAAATTCCGGCGGAGCCAAATTTTAAAATTTCAACGCAACCGAATTTTAAAATTTAGCAAAGCCGAATTCTGAAATTTTATCGCAGCCAAATTTCCGCTCTCGTTTCATAAACGTTACCTTTTGAAATTTCGCCGCTCGCGAGGGCTTAAATTTCACGCGGATTCAAAACTCCTCAAACCCTCCGCTGTCGCTCGCTCAGATTAAATTTTAAAATTTCGCTCGCATCGTACTGCTCCTCAAATTTACACACTACGAAATTTTAACCGATTTTCGCTCCGAAATTTATGCCGCATTAATCGCCGCGGATATATAATAGCGAATGTCATATTTCACAAAGGAGTAAGCATGGCTACAATCCAACCAAGCTATAAGCTTTTCATCGACGGCGAGTTTGTGGGTGCCGAAGGCGGCGCGAGCCTAGACGTTTTTAATCCCGCTACCGGCGAGAAAATTTCAAAGATCGCAGATGCTAGCAAGGCGGACGTCGATAGAGCGGTCGCCGCGGCCCGCAAGGCGTTTGAGAGCTTCCGCCGCACTAGCGTTTATGAGCGCAGCGCGCTGCTAAATAAGATCGCCGACGTCCTAGAGCAAAACGCCGAGTTCATCGCCACCGTAGAGACTATCGACAACGGCAAGCCGATCCGCGAGACGCGCGCGGTCGACGTAGCGTGGTCGATCGAGCATTTCCGCTATTTTGCGGGCGTGATTTTGGGCGAGGAGGGCAGCGCGAATATGCTAAAAGAGCGCTATCTATCCGTCGTCTTGCGCGAGCCGATCGGCGTAGTAGGACAGATCGTGCCGTGGAATTTCCCGTTTTTGATGGGCGCGTGGAAGCTCGCTCCGCTGATTGCTGCGGGCGATACGTGCGTATTTAAGCCAAGCTCCGAGACCAGCCTTAGCATTTTGGAGTTCATCCGCCTAATCGCGCCGCTACTTCCAAAGGGCGTCATCAACGTCGTAACCGGCAAGGGAAGCAAGGCAGGCGAGTTCGTCCGCACTCACAAAGGGCTTGATAAGCTCGCATTCACGGGCTCTACCGAGGTCGGCAGAGGCATCGCGCTAGCCGCGGCGCAAAAGATCATCCCCGCTACGCTTGAGCTTGGCGGCAAGAGCGCGAACATCATCTTTGATGATTGCGACTTCGACGTTGCGATCGACGGCGTGCAGCTAGGGATCCTTTTCAACCAAGGCCAGGTCTGCTGCGCGGGAAGTAGAATTTTTGTGCAGGAGGGCATTTACGATAAATTCGTACCGGCGCTCGTGGAGAAATTTAAGCGCATCAAGGTGGGCGATCCGCTCGATCCGAACACCCAGATGGGATGCCAGATCAACAAAAAGCAAGCCGATAAAATTTTAGAGTACGTAAAAATCGGCGTAGAGGAGGGCGCTAAGATCGCCGTGGGCGGCAAGCGACATAGCGCGGGAGAGGCTTTCGTCGAGCCTACGCTACTCGTGGACGTACGCAACGATATGCGCGTGGCGCAGGAGGAGATCTTCGGTCCTGTGGGCGTCGTGATTAAATTTAAAGATCAAGACGAGCTCGTCCGCATGGCAAACGACAGCCTCTATGGGCTAGGCGGCGCAGTATTTACGCGCGACATCGCAAAGGCGCTCACGGTCGCACGCCTGCTTGAGACGGGTCGCGTGTGGGTCAATACCTACAACCAGATCCACGCCGGCGCGCCGTTTGGCGGCTACAAAGAATCGGGCATCGGTCGCGAGACGCACAAGATGATCCTGGATCACTACACCCAGACCAAAAACATCTACATCGACACGATCTCTAAACCGAGCGGCTTTTACGAGCAGTAAGGGCTTAGCGCGGTACCTCGGGCTACGTTTCGGGCGGTTTGCGCCGCCCGAAATTTTATTTTGCTTTATTTGAATTGCGTATTTAATTTTAAGATTAATATAGGCTCATCATTTGGCAGTAAATTTTTATTTGCCAACCTTATGCCTTTATAAACATTTATCGTGATTTTAACATTTGGTATGTCGGTAGCTTTTGAAAAATTATTTAAGAGCAACTTTATATCATCATCTCTAGCGCCATAAATGTTTACTATGCTCTCATATCTATCGGTAATTTTTCCACAAGACCAAGAACCGCCTAGATGATTTAAATCTCTTATTCCTTCAAATATTATTTCTTCTGCTTTGTCGTTATACTGATTCCGACATTCCCTACCGTCGCAGCCGAATAATATAAATGCGGCGACTATCAAAAAGAAACACTTTGTAAATTTCAGCATTTCATTTTCCTTAATTTGATTTTGTGTCTAATTTTACGGTTAATATATTCTTGCTAAATGGTGGCGGAGTTTTGCTGCCCCATTTCCAATATCTCTCATAAACCGATATAGTAATTTTGACATTTGGAATTTGTGCCGCTTCTGCTACATTCTTTAATAAAGTTTCTAAATCATCGTTGCTAGGTCCGTAAAAATTTATAAAGTATTCATGGTTGTCAATAGACCCGCACGTCCAATCTCTATTTTCCTTATCCTTTAAATTATCAGTTATAATAGAAAACGCCTTATTATTGTATTCGTTGCGGCATTCATTACCGTCGCAGCCGAATAGAACAATCGCAAAAAATATTGCAACAAGAAATTTCATGGCGAAATTAAAAAATCCGCCTGTTTTTATAGTTTGATAACTACGGTCGCAACACATTTTCGCTCCTCAGATAAAATCCCTGTATTCGATATTTTTATCGCTCATTAAAATTTTTAATTTTTCAAAATCTTCTTTTGTTATATAATCCATCGGTATAACTATCGAGCAAATATTTAGTACCAAATTTTTAAAGCTAAATTTGAGTTTAATAAAAAATTTATTGTGCCCTAAAAAATATGTAAATATCCAAAAATACTTGATTTCATCAAATGGAATATCTCTTTGCCAGAAAAAATATCTCACGACCATACGATCATCGTAACATGCAATAAATTTAAAACAATTCGGGATAATCTCTGCGTAAAAAAGCCCGATCAGCATCACCCAGCCTACGATAGGCGCATAAGGCTTGTCAAGCATTATAAAAACAATGGCGATATAAAATTGTAAAATTTTAACTATCGTATAAAAAGGTCCGTAAAAACGCCTCGCCCTTTTTATGATTAGCAGCGGTTCGTCCGGTTTCGTATCGCTCATTTTTGCTCCTCAGATAAAATCCCTATATTCGATATTTTTATCACTCATTAAAATTTTTAATTTTTCAAAAT
>NZ_CALHHT010000162.1 GCF_938031315.1 uncultured Campylobacter sp. | reverse complement strand
AGAGATACCGAAAATTTAGTAAAAAAGCTCAAAGATAAAACAAGGACAAGGGATAAAAAATCTCGCGGCGGATTTGAAAACTTTAGGCCCGAGCTTTTAAAGCTTAAGAGCAAGCTTGATAAATTTGGAAAAATCAGCATTAAAGATCGAAAAATTTCAATAGAATTTAATGAAATTTTGCAAATTTCCGAGTTTTTAAAGCGAATCGGATAGCCTTTTATAGTGTATTTTAATTTTTCATATTGTAAAATACGCATTTTGTTTAAAACCAACCTAGAGGAGGTGCGATGCTAGATGTAAGTTTGACCGCCATGGCAACGACCATCGTAGTGTTTTTAGCTTTGATCTATTTCTTAAATATTAAGCTTTATAGACCGCTACTTTTACATATGCAAAAGCGCGAAGCCATCATTCAAGAGGACGAGGAAAACGCCAAAAAGAACGCAATGGACGCCGATTCAAACAAAGCCGAGATAGCCAGAGTCTTGGAAGAGGCGCGACTTGAGGCCGCAAAGATCAAACAAGAGGCAATGGATAGTGCCAAACAGGCCGCAAGCAGAGAGATAGCCGAGAAAAAAGCCGCGATGGAAGATGATTTCAATAAATTTTTAGGCGGTCTGGATGAGCAAAAACAGAGCCTAAAGAGCGATTTGCAAATCAAAATTCCTGAATTTAAAGACGCGCTAAGCGGCGCCTTGGCTAGAATTTAAAGGGCGAATATGAAAAAATATCTACTTTTATTTATCGTTCCGGCGCTTGTTTTAGCAAGCGGAGGGCACGACGGAGCGAAGGATTACGACGTCGTGTGGAGAACCATAAATTTCGTTTTATTTTTCGGAATTTTGTTTTATCTTTTAAAAGGTCCCGCAAAAGCGGCATATCGCGCCAGGATCGACGGTATCGCATCCAGGCTGGAAGCCAATCAAAGAATTTTAAAAGAATCGCGTGAGCGCAAAGAGCAGGCCAAAAAGGATTTGGAGGCCGCCAGGGTCCAAGGCGCGGCTCTGATCGAAACGGCTAAAAAAGAGATAATCTTCGCCGCCGAAAAGATAAAAAGCTCTACCGAGCAAGAGATTTCAAATTTACAAAAATCTTACGACGAGCAGAAGGATTTTGAGACGCACAAGATCGCAAAAGAGGTCACTAGCGAAATTTTAGAAGACGTTTTTGCGCAAAG
>NZ_CALHHT010000161.1 GCF_938031315.1 uncultured Campylobacter sp. | reverse complement strand
CTGCCCTAGCGCAAACGCGACGAAAAAGCTCGCAACAGAAAGCTGCGCGTAAAACTCGCTCGTAGCAAAGCTTTGCTTGACCCTCTCTAGTGCAGGCAGATACATATCGGTAGAAAGCGGCGCCAATGCCGACATATAGGCGAGTATGACGACGAGTTTGATCTTGGCAAATCTGCTCAGGCTAGCTTTTTCCAACGTCATCGTTCATGATCTTTAAACAGAGCTCAAACGTGCGAATGGCGGCGTTTAGATCTTTAAATTTTGCCGGCAAGAGCCTTAAAAGCAGATATAGCGGGCGCAGCCTCAGCACTTTAGTCCACGCGTTTTGCACGATGTCCACTCCGTCGTTTGCGGCGTAGCTACGGACGCCTTCGCGCACCAAGCTTTCGCTCAGCCCCTCGCGGCACAGATCATAGACGAAAAGCAAAAAATCGCGCGTTTTAAGCTCTTGCAGATCGCCGTGCTCGCCGTCGTTTTCAAAATCTATAAATTTAAGCTCGCCCTCTTTGAAAAGAATGTCGCGCAGCGCGGGCCTGCCGTGGGTAAAGCTTCGCGCGTGCAGCCCGGCTAGCGCGCTCGCATACCGAGCGATCAGAGCAGCTTTATTTTCGTTCGTCGCGTTGTGCAGCACCGCATCTAGCGGCTCGCCCGCATCTTGCAGCACGAAATAATCCTGCCCGCGCAGCACTAAACGGGGCACGGGCAGATCCGCAGCGCATAAAATTTCATACTTTTTCGCCTCGTAATCAAACGCTTTTTTGGGATTTCGCTTAAAAATCTTCGTAAGCAGTCCGCCTCTGATGCGGAATTCGGGCTGTTTGAGCCAGTATTTTTGCCCGTCGTATTCAAAGCCGAAAATTCGCTCGCCGGAATGGTTTTTTAAAATTTCATTCACGTGGTTTTGAAAATTTTGCATAAGCGCAAATTTAGCATAAAATTTTTAGAGCGAGCTAAATTTCGATATTATCGATAGAATTTTAAAATTTTACGCCTACCGAGCGCAGATAAAATTCATCAAATTTAATTTTAATCAAAAATTTCTGGAAAAATTAAATTTAAAAGGGTAAAATCAGGGGAAATTTTGGCGACCCCTACGAGATTCGAACTCGTTTTACCGCCGTGAAAGGGCGATGTCCTAACCGTTAGACGAAGGGGCCAAATGGGGATAAATTGAGAAAGCGTATTTTATATAAAGCCAACTTAAAGCGCGATTAAATTAAGGAAAAAATTATGAAACGAAAAATTTTGCTACTTTGTGCGATCTTAATGCTCGCAGGATGCGCTAAAATCGCGCCTCAGAGAACAAACGCCGTGAACTTCACCGTCATTTCGCCGCTTACCCGCACCAGCGACGCGGGCTTTATGCGTAAATTTAAAAACCAAACCGAGGTTCAAATTTACGCAAGCGGCATCAGCGTGCTGAGCCTAGTTTTAAAAGGCGATAAAATTTGCATGAACGGCGCGTGCGACGACGAGCTCGTTTTCAATAAGAAATTCTTCGGCACCGAGCACTACCGCGGACTTCTGGGCGAAATCCTAGACGGCAAGCCGATCTTTGGCGGCAGCGACGCAGGCGAGCGCCGTTGCCTCGCGCAAAGCCTGCAAGATGGCTCTATCGATTATAAGGTTTGCCGCGACAAGGACGGCGGCGGAAGATCCATAAGCTTCGCCGACGTAAAGCGCGGCGTAAAGATCAGAATCCGCGAGTTGCAGTAAAATTTTACGCTAGCCGCGAGCAATGTTTGTAGCACGTGAGATGCGATTCCGCGGGCGGCGCGAACAAATTGCGAACGAGTAAAATTTCGCGCAGCGCACATTTATAAACGCGCGGGAATAATGCGCTCTAGTAGCCGCCTCAAAACACGGCGCGAGCGGTCAAAATTCCATTACTCGGCTGGGTAATTTTCAGCTTGCGCAAATAGCGCGGTTTTATTGGCGCTCTGCGCCGGCTCTTTGCGACGAAATTTACTAAGCAGCGCGTATGTGCGAAAGAAAAAGCGTGCATTTAAATTTAAAAATCCGCGCGCAGCTCGGGTTTATAAAATTTTGCCGCACGCGGCGTAAAATAAAATTTAGGAGGTAAAATGAAGCGGATCGGAGCGCACGTGAGTGCTAGCGGCGGGGTTTCCAACGCGCCGTTAAACGCCGCAAAGATCGGGGCGGACGCGTTTGCGATGTTTGTCAAAAATCAGCGCAGATGGGACGCGCCGCCGCTTAGCGCGGAGGAGATCGCCGCATTTAAAGACGCGCTGAAACAAAGCGGCATCAGCGCGGAGCATGTTTTGGTGCACGACAGCTACCTCATAAATTTGGGCCATCCGCGCGAGGCAGAGCGCGAGAAGTCCCTAAACGCCTTCATGGACGAGATCCGCCGCTGTAAGGCGCTCGGGCTTAGGCTTTTGAACTTTCATCCGGGCTCGCATCTAAATGAAATTTCAGCTCAAGTGTGCCTGGATAATATCGCAGAGTCGCTAAATTTCGCCATCGCAAACACCGCAGGCGTCAAGCTCGTGCTCGAAAATACCGCCGGCCAGGGCTCCAATCTCGGCTATGATTTCGCTCAGCTCGCTTACGTGATCGGCAAAATTTCAAATAAAGATCGCATCGGCGTCTGCATCGACACCTGTCACGCGTTCGCCGCAGGATACGATCTGCGCAGCCCGCAGGCCTATGAGCGCACGATGAGCGAGTTTGACCGCGCGATCGGCTATAAATTTTTAAGTGGCATGCACCTAAACGACACGAAAAACGAGCTTGGCGTGCGCAAAGATCGACACGAGAGCCTCGGACGCGGATTTTTGGGGCTCGCGGCGTTTGAAAACATCATGAACGACCCGAACATCGACGAGATCCCGCTGATTTTAGAAACGATCGACGATAGCCTCTGGGCGGAGGAGATCGCAATGCTTCGGGCGATGATAAAATAGCTTTGCACTCGGCTTGTTTTGCGGTGCGCGGCATGATCTTATGCCTAGTAAATACAGCGTGCAGTAAACCTTGTGACGAATACGTAAAATTTATGAAATGCGGATAGAGACCGCAAAGCAAAATTTATGTAACTCGCAGCAGCCTGTGCGAAATTAAAATTTGCGTTATATCCGTTTGTTCGCGTAAACTCGCTTAAATTTTATCACCGAAGTAGTTTCTAATTTTAAAAACCGCGAAGCTAAAATTTCATAAATTTCAGAGCGCACAAAAGACAATTCGCATATAACGAAGTGTATGATTTGTTATAAAACCATACCCTCCATAAATTTTATAAACAAAGAAGAAGCCCAATTCACGCTTCTCCTTTATTTTATATATTCTTTCTTATTGTTCTTTCTTGGATTTCTTAGCCTTCTTTCCCGAAGCCTTTGACGAGCCGTCCTCTTTAGCCTCATCGTTCATTTTATCCATAGAGCCTTTTACTTTACCGCTTTGCTCATCTATAGAGTCCACCATATCTTCTTTTGCTTTCTCTGCCTTGGCATTTGCCTTAGACTTAGTAGATTTGATAGTATCTTTGGCTTTTTTATTGGCTTTTTGCTTTACGGATTTTAGATCGCTTATATCTGTAGTGCCGCTTACGGCAAGATCGTCCTTAATGGCTTCGAATCTCTTATCGCCTATGCCTTTAATGTTTTTGATATCCTCGATATCTTTAAATTTATTATCCTTGCGGTAATTTATAATAGCTTCCGCTTTTGCCTCTCCGATGCCGGGAAGCGCCATAAGCTCCTCTTTGCTTGCGGTGTTTAAATTTACGGCTGCCAGTATAAAGCTAGGCAAGGCCAGTAGTAATGCTAGAGATTTAAGTAGTGTTTTCATTGAAGGTCCTTTGAGGTTAAGATATTTGTATCGCTAAAAGATAGCCTATGCGTTCCGTATAATCTCTTTGCGTCGTATCCCTAGATACTGCCGTAAAGATTGTAGGGGTGCGTGCTTACCTTGCAATACGAAGAAATTATATTTACGCAGGGCTTAAAGGAAGATAAATTCCGAGTGGATATATGAAATTTTATCTACCTCCGAGCCGTTTTATTAAATACGCTTATTAAATGCGTTAAATTTTAGCTCGGTCTTAAAAAGCAGACAGATAGATAAATATATTGGACTGAAATACTAAATAGCAAGCGTCCGCCAAATTTGATTTAGCTTACATTTTAATTGCATGGCTTACTCGCTTTTTTTACACGACGCTTCATTGTACATGACAGCCGCTTTCATCTCTAAGTTTGCGAAGAGTTACGCCACAGGCCTGGCTACTGTCACAGGCCGAGCCTACAAGGATAGGTAAAGAAGTAAATAAATAGATCAATTGATTAGTTATGAATGAGCTTAACGGGTGTATTGCAGATAAATGGAAGAGCTAAGCGGCACGGATAACCATAGATAAAAATTTAGCCAGATTAAAATTTAATACCGAGGCTATGAAGCTATTTAAAACCATTTAAGATTGAAATAGAATTTTGAATTTCAATCGTAAGATGTTGAAAGATATCGAAAATTTTAATTATAAGATATTAAAATAAAATAGGATTGAACCTAGTCGTCAGGGTTAAATTTAATCGTATAGATCGTATAGAAAGTAGAAAAAAGCTAGAATTCTAACAAAGCCTGCAGCGACCTACTTTCCCCGTCCGAGTAACGGATAGTATCATCG
>NZ_CALHHT010000160.1 GCF_938031315.1 uncultured Campylobacter sp. | reverse complement strand
GCATAAGACCATCGAAATTTTGAGAATTTAAGTAGCTCTCAAGCGCGGTTAAAATTTGATCCACGCCCTCGTTTGCAGAAATTTCAAGTGGCGTAAAAATGGAATTTCCTTGGGTATTTTGCTTAGCGGAATTTATTGCAGAGCTATTAGGCGCGATGGAATTTGCAGAATTTTGTTTGGAATCATCTTTCGTAAAATTCCCCGCAGCACAACTTGCAGTAACGCGCTCGGTATTTGACGACGCTAGTCCCGCTTTTGAGGCAAAATTCTGTTCCTTTGGATTTATGGAATTCGCAAGAGCTATTTGGCTTGTAGGCGCGGAATTTGTGGAAGTAGAATTTTGCGCGCTTAAGTCACGCTTTAAATTTTTAGCTTTTAAATTCTGCGCGCAGGAATTTAAAGAAGCGTCGCAGGTTCGACTTTGCTTTAAATTTTCGGCTGCGAAATTCTCTGATATGGGATTTTCGGCTGCGAAATTTTTTGCAGAAAAAGCCTCTAAATCATCGCCAAGATCCTCTGCGCTAGGATGAAATTTACGCGGCAAGTCGCATTTATTTAAAACGTAGATGATTTTTTTGCTTTTTTGTTCGCGCAATATTTTTAGGATCTGCGCGTCCTCGGCATCCCATTCACGACTTGCGTCAAACACCGCCAAAATCACGTCTGCCTCGCTTGCAGCGCGAAGCGAATATGAAATGCCGATACTTTCGAGCTTTGAGCCGCTGTGTCTGATACCTGCAGTATCGACTATACGGATTAGATGAGTGCCTATCTGCAGGCTTTCTTCGATGAGATCGCGCGTAGTGCCCGCTTCGTCGCTCACGATAGCGCGACTAAAGCTCAGCATAGAATTTAAAATGCTTGATTTACCGACATTAGGCTTACCCACAATCGCTACTTTAAAGCCCTCGATCAACCCCTTTCGGCTGCGGCTGATGCGAGTGATTTTTTCTAGAGAAGCGATATTTTGGCTAAGCATTTCTTGCGAGTTTTGCAGTACATCAGAAGGCAGATCATCCTCCGCGTAATCGATGCAAACCTCGACGAAGGCTAACGTCTTAACCAGAGCTGCGCGCAGATCGCCTATAAAGCCCTCAAGCTCGCC
>NZ_CALHHT010000159.1 GCF_938031315.1 uncultured Campylobacter sp. | reverse complement strand
TTTGGTACGCTTAGACGCTTTTTGCTTGCGACGTCCCAAAAATACAGCTCATCAAAGCCATTATTTACGACCAAAATTGCGTCATTTTTGATAAGCCCCACGTTTAGGGAGTGGATATAGCCCACGTCGCATTCGATACGGCAAAGCTCGGCGAAGTCTTTTAGGCGGTAGAGCCTAGCGACATTTTTGCCGCCTTCATCTCCACAGGCTACGCAAATTTTATTGCCGAAGCCTATGGCCTTTACCGAAAATTCCGTTTTAAAATTTAGCTTCTTGTCGCTTCCGAAAGCTAAAATTCCATCCGTGCCGCAGGCTAGAATTTTGCCGTTGCCGCTTAGAGTAGAGCTAAAGCCTCCTCCTGTGATACCCCAGGCTTCAAAAAGCCTGTTGAATTTCTCTCCATCAAAAAGAAAGAATTCGTGGTCCAAATCAAGCACCAAGGCCTTTTTGGTAGCAGTCATTTTCCATGCTAAAATTTTTGGTAGTTCAATTTGCGCAAGATTTTTTAGCTCGCCGTCCAGCACGATTAAATAATCGCAGCCATGCTCGTCAAAATTACATTTATAGACGTAAAATTTATCCTCAAACTCGGCAAATCCAAGCGCTCCGCTGTATCCGCCGCCGATATAGGCATGCGCCAGCGCCTCGCCGAATTTCGCTTTTTTGTTTTCATAGATGAAGCCCTTTTTTAGGGCATCAACTTGCTTTTTTACGAAAGCTTTTTGCAGAGCTTCGTGGTTTGCGAATTCTTTAGAACTCAGCCTTTCTTTGCCGTTTTGTAACGTCTTTGAAATCAAACTAAGCCCTTGCGTTTGAAGTAGAATTTCTTTCTTGCCGTTGGTAAATTTTTTCATAGCAGCCCCTAAGTATAAATTCGAAGTCTAATTTTAGAATTTCAAAGCTTAAACTACGGGGCGCGGCAAAGCTGTTTAAAATCTACTGAGCGCTTCTTTGACATGATCCTCCGCCATATCGATATTCCACATCGGCTCAAAGACGAGATCGATCTCTACCTCGCCTATGCCCT
>NZ_CALHHT010000158.1 GCF_938031315.1 uncultured Campylobacter sp. | reverse complement strand
TTTAAGGAGAAAGTATGCCTAGCCAGTTAATAAGCGGAGCTATTAAATTTATGGAAGAAAATTTCGCCGAGCACGCCGAGCTTTTCGGCACTCTCGCGAACAAACAAAAACCTCATACCCTTTTTATCGGATGCTCCGACTCGCGCGTAGTACCGAGCCTGATTACTTCGACGCTTCCGGGCGAGCTTTTCGTTGTGCGAAATATCGCAAACGTCGTGCCGCCGTATCGCGTCAGCGAGGAGTACGTATCCACGACCGCGGCGATCGAATACGCGCTGTATTCGCTAAATATCAAAAATATCATCGTTTGCGGGCATAGCAACTGCGGCGGTTGCGCGGCGCTATTTTACGACGCCAAAAAACTTGAAAAAATCCCGAATGTGGTGCGCTGGCTAAATTTAATGCAGCCGGTGAAGGATCAAATTTTAAAAATTCCAAATTTAAACGCAGATAAGCGCGAGTGGATCGCCGAGCGGCTAAACATCATAAATTCCATGCAGAATTTACTTAGCTTTCCCGGGATTAAAGAGGCGTATGAAAGCGGCGAGGTTAAAATTTACGGCTGGCATTACGTCATCGAGACGGGCGAGCTTTTTAATTATGACGAAAAAGAGGCGCATTTTACCCTTTTAAACGAGGAAGCGGGGCTATGAAAAGATCGATAATCTGCTTTTTGGCAAGCTGCCTTTTATTTACGCTGGGCGCGGCGGAGGATTCAAATTTAACCAATTTCGTAGAGAGCAATTCGACCGCCTTGAGCGAAACAAATTCTACGGTCGAGCACAATAAAACCGAGATCAAAAAAGAGGTAACGAAAATCCTATCCGGCTCGCTGGGAAGCGAAGACGGCAACAAGAGCGAAGTGATAGATCTAATCGCGGAAAAGGTCGCTAAAACAGAGACTTCGCAGAAAAAAAGCGCAAGCGACGTGACGCTGATTTCGGTCGTAAACGAGATCAAAAAGTTAAATTTACAAAAAAACTCCCTGCTTGCAAGCGGCGATAAAAATGCGAGCAAAAACGAGCTGGACGCAATCGAGAGAAACAAAGCGAAGCTTTTCGATCGCCTGCCTTTTGCTATTACGCAGCAAGATATGGATATCGAAGCGGTGATGTCCTACGCCGAGAATAAAAAGAGCATCCAAAGCACGCTTAAAAGATACGCCAAAAGGCAAAATTCCCCCGAGTATATCAACGCGAGCGCGGATCTTGAAAAGATGGAGATGTCGGAGATCTTTTATACTTCGCTTATGAAGATTGAAAATATGTTTGTAAACGGCGCCAATAGAAGCGAGCTGGAGAGTGAGCTAAGCGGTACGCTATTAAATTTACAAACGAGGGATTTTTCCAAGCTTGCCGATCTGAAAAATAATCTAAGCAATCAAGGGCAGGTGGACGCCTTAGATGCCAAGATAAACGATTTGAAAAACGATAAGCAGACTTACGACGAGGTGCTTGAGTATCTCGCGCGAAA
>NZ_CALHHT010000157.1 GCF_938031315.1 uncultured Campylobacter sp. | reverse complement strand
ACAATATTCACGCCAATCAGGAAGATGAAAACATGCTGATGGGCAAGGCGCTGGCGGATATCAAAGAGAGCGATTTGCAGGACTTTGCATTTTCAAATTTGAAATTCGACAAGCTTTCTAAGCAGCGCGGACATTATCTCATCACCGAATATAAAAAGAGCCTAAAAAATCCAGAAGCAGGCAAGATGCAGCTACTTTTTTATATCTATCTTTTAAAAATAGGCTTAAATTTAAAAGAGGTGAAAGGCAAGCTAATTAGCGGCAAAACCGTCATAGCCATTGAGGATAATGCCGAAAATTTCACTAAAATCGAAATAATTCTAAACGGCATTACCGCCATTGTAAACGAGCCAAAGCCGCCTAAATTTAGACCGCAAAAGATTTGCGAGAGTTGCGCTTATCGTGATTATTGCATTTAGGAGATAGAATGTACGCTATTTTATTTTACGATATTTCAAGCAGCGACGAAAAGGAGAAAAATAACGCTGCACGCGTCCGAAAGGCGGTCGAGAAGTTTCTGCCTCGCGTGCAATTCAGTGTTTTTGAAGGTGAAATCAGAGCGAGCGATCTTAAAAAATTACTGGCGATTTTGCAAAAAGAATGCGCCAGCAAGCTTGATTCGGTAGTAATTTATACTTTTAATTCGCTCAAATATTCACAGCGTCTCGTCATCGGGTGCGATAAAAACGAGGCAATATTCAGCTAAAATTTAAGGATAAAGTATGCAAAAATCGGATCGCACGCATTTTATTTTGAGCCCAGGCCGATTGCGCCGCAAAGATAATAATCTATACTTCGATAAATTTAACGACGAGGGCGGAATTCTAACTAGTAAAATTTTGCCGATTAATGCAATTGATGAAATTTATATTTTGGCGCGGGTAGAGCTTGACACTTATGCTATGGCGTTTTTGGCTGATAATAACATTTTGTTGCATATTTTTAGCGCCTATCAGAGCTTCCGCGGCAGTTTTTTCCCGAATACTTCAAATTCTGTAAATAAAAGCGGCTTTGTGCTTTTGGCGCAGCTGCGGGCTTTTGATGATCTTTCTAAGCGCCTTTTTATCGCTCGTGAGATTACTCGCGTTCGCATCTTAAATGCAGCCATTAATTGCAAGGCTTACGGCGTCTCGCTCGATACTGCGCCGCATCTGGATGCTCTAGCGCGCGCCTGCGACATAGCAGCGGTAATGGCGGTGGAAGGCGGCTTTGCCAAGCAGTATTTCGCGGCCTGGAACGAAATCATCGAGGATCAGCGCAGTTTTAAATTTACGACGCGCTCCAAACGCCCGCCGGCAGATAAAATTAATGCCCTCATTAGCTATGTAAATACGCGTATTTATAACGTCTGCCTCAGCGAAATTTATAAAACCGAGCTTGATCCGCGCATCGGCTTTTTACACGAGCCAAACTACCGTGCGCTAAGTCTGCATCTTGATCTTGCAGAGATTTTTAAGCCTATTTTAGGCGATAGATTAATTTTTGGAATGTTAAATAAACGCGAGATTACGGTAAAAGATTTTGAAACGGATGCGGGGCGTATTCGATTCGGTCGAGAAGCGGTGCAAAAAATCGAGCTAAAAATGATTGAGAAACTATCATCTTGCGCGAACGTAGCGGGACAGAGCTTAACCTGGCGTCAAATTATACGTCGCGAGGCAAATCAGATCAAAAAATACGTCTGTGAAGGCGTGCCTTACGAGGGACTGGTATGGCGGTAGGCTGGGGTTTTAAGCTCATTCGTGCTTTTGAAATTTTGACTAGAATCACTTGTGCCTATAGATTGCGCCCTCTTAAGATGCATGTGCTTTTGAAATAAATTTGATCTGAAGCACGGAACGGCGAACGAATTGGCTTTAAAAACGCATATGCTTTTAAAATTTCAGCTTTTTATTCACACTTCGATTTTTGAATATCTTTATATTTAGATTTTAACATTTGCGCTCACGATACATATAGATAGTGATAAAGTTGTTTTTAAGATTTTTAAATGCCGAAATTTTGGGCATTGAGCAATCGGCGCTTTTTTAAATTTAGTCCATTTTAAGGCATAAAAATATATACTCCTAACACTTTCTACCTAGAAAAATGGCAAAATTCGTGCTGTAGAATTCCATCCCGTTGGGAATTGAAACATCAAGGATTTGGAAAATAATCCCAAGAATGTAAGGTTTGAAACACTTAAAAAACTGCTTGAAAATGCCGGTTATGTAGCCACAAACAATGGCTCGTCGCATTGGCAGTTTAGAAAACCCGGTAGAGATTTGATAACAATACCTAGGCAGAGACCTATGAAAGTTATCTACGTCATAGAAGCTTTAAAAGCATTGAAAAAGGAAGAGAAATGAAAAAAGACAAAAGTTATTATCTAAATTTGCCTTACGAAATAATCGTAAGAAAACTTACCGATGACGAGGGCGGCGGATATTTTGCAAGATATAAGGACTTCCCTTATATTATGGGTGACGGCGAAAATGAAGCAGAAGCAATAGC
>NZ_CALHHT010000156.1 GCF_938031315.1 uncultured Campylobacter sp. | reverse complement strand
TAGAAGCCGTTTAAAGAGCGGCACGTTGCTAAGTCCGCCGCTTAAAAAATAAATTTGATTTTCCAGCCGTTTGATGAGAGCGGCGACCTTGTGCGCGGACGAGTCCACAATGGCGTAGGCGATCTCGCTCGTTTCGGCTCCGTTTGCGCTTAGAGAGACGATCTCGCTCTCGGCAAAAACAGTGCAGGTCGAGCTTAGTTTGATCGCGGGATTTTTGCGGGCGGTTTTGTAAATTTCGCTTAGCTCTAGCCCCAGGCGGCCCGCGCTGATCTCTAAAAATTTGCCCGTGCCGGCCGAGCATTTGTCGTTCATGATGAAGTCCGTAGGCTTGCCACCTTCTATTTTGATAGCCTTGGTGTCCTGCCCGCCCACGTCGATGACGGTGCAGTCTTTCTCGAACAAAAAGTGCGCCCCAAGGCCATGGCATAAAATTTCGCTCATGCTAAGCTGCGCGTACTCTACGCTGACGCGTCCGTAGCCCGTAGCCGTTACGAAGCCCCCTGCGTAGCCTTTTTGCTCTAAAATTTGCTTGATCTGCCGCGCGACTCTAACCGCGCTAAAGCCGCTTGGTAGCAAAAACAGCTCGCAAAATTTGCCGCGCTCGTCCATAACGGCGACCTTTGATGAGGTCGAACCGATGTCGATACCGATAAAATGCATACTCTGATCCGTAGAAAATTTTTCCGACACGCGGAACTTCGTCAAATTTGAGCGCAAATTTGTGCTCAGGTTCGTGTAAATTTGCAGAAACTATAAATGAAGATAAATTTATGCAAATGTAAATCGCGACCGCGATCTGCTTTGGTTGAAATTATAGCCAAAATCAGACGTAAAAAGCGAGGGAAATTTGAAAAAATATTATTTAGCGCATTAAATTTGAGATTTTCTATGCGGGAATGAGGGTAAATTTGACGACGGAATTTTAACGTACGGCGTCAAATTTAAGGTAGGTTTTGAGCTGAGCGACAAGCAAATTTGATGGTCGTGAGAGGCGAGAGCAAAAGCTCCGTGAAGCGGAGGATAAGGTGAAGGAGTATGTAAATTTAGCCCGATCAAAAACGGGCTAAAATGCTAAATCCTACTAACCAAAAAGAGCCAGCCTACCGATAAACCTCGCCGTCGATTATCGCCATGGCTTTGTTGTCTTTACTGCGCGGCGGAGTGTAGAAAAAGCTGTGGCGAACGACCGTACCGTCGTCGTATTTGAGCGTTAGCTCGCCTTGATCGAGCGTGTATGAGCCCTCGTCGCTGCGCGATTTTGAGCTGCCCCCGTCTATGCTGCCGCCTGGGGTACCCGAGGTTGCCATAGCATACGACGATCCGCCCGAGCTAAAGCGCCCTTTGCCGTCAAAGCAGTAGTATCCGCTCACGCCTACGCTTACGGTATCGCTGCCGCCCGACCAGCCGTACAGGGACGACGAGCTGTCCTTGCGAAACGAGAAGCACTCTTTTGGCATTTGGCTTGGGATTTGTGCCTGAAACATATAGTACCCCGTGCCGATGGAGTTCCACAAAAAGGTGCAGTCGTCGTTCTCGCAGTAGTAGCTCGTATCGTAGCCGTCGTTGCTGGTTATCGTTAGGATGCCATCTTTGACCTTATACGTGCCGTCGATGCGCGTGCGCCAGTCGGGCTTTTCTAAACGGCTCGCGTAAGTGCCGTCGTCGCGCAGATAAAAGGATATGTCGGTATTGGTGTTTATGAAGAGCCACTTGCCTGCAAACACGCCCGTGCCTTTTTTGCTCGCTCCCGCGTCGCTATGCTTGACGCTAGGGTCTTTTTCGGGCTCTAAATTTGAGCTTGATTTGGCTTGCGCCTGATTTGAGCTAGCCTGCGCCGCGCGGCTTTTTTTAAAGGTAAACAAGATGCCGCCCGCGCGTTGTTCGTATTCGAGCGAGCCGTTTTTCAGCCTAAATTCGCCCGCATCGTTATCTAGCGCGTATCTGCCGCTGCCAAGGCTTTTGTAGCCGCTTTCTCCTGCGCCCGTCTTGCACGTGCCGTCCGGATTTGCCGCTACGATACTGACTATGGCTTTGCCGCCTGCTATCTGGAAAAACGAATCCTCAAAGCACTTTTGGCCCGCCGTTTTAAACGTCTGCCCCTGCGCCGCGACAGAGTCGATCTCCCATCTGCCCTCTAGCTCGTCTGTGCTCAAATTTGAGACGGTTGCCGTTGCCGCGGCTTTGTTTGCGGCCGCGTCTTTTTTGAAAGAAAAAACGATAAATTTGCCGCCGTCTAAGGACTGTTTTACCTTTAGCGCGTCTTTATCTAGCCAAAACTCGCCGATAGGACCCAGCGCGTATTTGCCAGCACCTATGCTTTTAAAGGCGTAGCTTGCCTCGCCGCTTTTGCACGCTCCGTCCTCGCCTACGGAGCTAAGGCCTAGCTTTGCCTTGCGGCCGCTAACCTCGAAAAACGAATCCTCAAAGCACTTTTGTCCCGCTGTTTGCACCTCCTGCCCGTCTATGTTTGCCGAGACGATGCTCCACCTACCTTCCAGCTCGCTAGCGCTTAAATTTAATCCGAGGCAAAGCGCCGCGATGATCGCAAAAAGCTTGACTGTAAATTTGAGACCGTTCATATTTACCCTTTTTTTGAAAATTTGTAAATCAAAATTGATAGCCGATTTTAACATCGGGAAATAAATTTAAAGATGACCTAAATCAAGAAAAATTATGAAAAAACTAAAACAAGCTGAGCTCTAACTTAAAAATGCGTCTATAAATCACGCTACTTAGCTCACCGCCGCCAAGAAAATCCAAATGATCTTGCCGTATTGCTTCGTCCATGGCGTAAAAAGCAGGGTTAGTAACACGTTCTTAAAAATACTGTAAAATGTATATTTATAGTTTTTATTACGCTCAAAACGTATCCAAATTTAAACTATAGGCACATGAAATTAGTATTTGTTTGCGGTTAAATTTGAGCCTAGACAAGGCATCGCGAGTGCTGAATAAATTTTACGACGGTTTCTAAATCGGTAGATAAATTTTAGAAATTAAGGAGTAAATTTAAAGAGAAATTTGAGCCCGGAGTCGGGCTCAAATTTTAGTGTAGGTCAGACCAGACTTTGCGTTTCCAAAGCCATCCGAATATACCGAAAATCAAGAAGTAGATCATCGCGTTTATGCCTAGGCTTTCGCGCTCGGCTTTTTTAGCGTCGCCCGCTTTTGCCATATAGGCTACGACTTTGTCCTCGCTAGCTTTATTTAGACCTACGCGAGGCATCGAGGTGCCCGGTAGCATTTTTTGCGTGTCGTTTATAAATTTATGCAGATAATCATCGCCTTTTGAGCGGATCATCATCTATAAATCAGGAGGGTTTGAGCCCATGTAGGCAGCCAAATTTACGCGGTTAGTTAGAACGTATTTGTTTTCGTATTTCATATCATGGCATCTCTGACACGCATCGAGAAATACCTTCTCGTCGCTGATTTCTTTAGGCGCAATAGACTTTAGATATGCGACCATATCAGCTATCTCGGCGTTTGGATCCTCTCCGCCGGCCCCGAAAAAGGCAGGCATCGGATATGGAGTTTCGTCGTTAAATTTATGCGTTAGTTTTAGCGCCTTGGTCGGATCTTTGATAAGGGCTGCCAAGAAATGCTCGTCGTATATCGCTCCCGCGCTGCTAAGATCGGGCGGCACTACGCCGTACGCTTCGCTAAGTTCAGCAGCGCTCATAGCTGTCGGCATACCCGCAGCCTCGACGCCGTGACAGCCTGCGCAGCCAGCATTTGCAAAGGTTTCTGCGCCTTTAGTCGCGTCGCCTTTGGCTAAATTTATAGCCTTTATATCGTTCCAAAACGCGGTGTAGTCTTCGAGAGATTTTTGTGCCTCTTCGAGATCTTTTTGTGCTCCGGCGACTTTTTTCTCGTCATTCAGAGCTTTTGTCGCATCAAGGGCTTTTTGTCTAGCTTCTACCACGGATTTGGCTTGATTTATATCCTCGGCGCCAAAGTCGTAATCGGCCACGCCGACGTGCGGATGCATGACGTTATGCGCGTAAGGCTCGATACCCCAGTATGTTACGCCGGTTAAAATAACTACGATTATGAAAATTTTTAACTCTCTCATTTTACCGCTCCTTTTTTCTCAAGAGTCGTTATGATAGGTAAAACGACAAAAAGCAGAACGAAAAACGTAATGGTCGAGTAAAATCCTATCCATGAGTTTGAAATACCAAGCGTCACGCCGTCGGCAGGTAGCTTACCGAAGATCGTAAGCACGATCATATCGACCACTAGCAACCAGAACCATACGAAAAAGCCTTTTCTCTCGTGAGCCGGAGCCACGACGTCGCTTCTATCGTAAAGCGGCATAAAAAATAGAGCTACGCCCGCGATCGCAAACGCGATAAGGCCGATGTTGTAAGCTTTAAAGCCGAAAATGTCGAAGAAAAATCCGCGTAAAATCTCATACTGCCACAAGAAATACCACTCAGGATAGATGTGTGGAGGGGTTTTTAGAGCGTTGCCCGGTTCGAAATTTATCGGATCCATCGCAAAGTTGAAATGGAAA
>NZ_CALHHT010000155.1 GCF_938031315.1 uncultured Campylobacter sp. | reverse complement strand
AGCTTTGACATCTCGCTGCCGCGCACCGAGAGCAAGACGGGCGTCGGGCACAAGGGCTTTAGCGTCGCTTTGGCTACGGACGAACATGAGGCTAGCAGGCGGCGCGATTTTACGATCAATGCGATGATGATAGACGCTATAAGCGGCAAAGTGCTCGATTTTTACGGCGGGCTTGCGGATCTGCGCGCACGTATTTTGCGAGTGGTTGATCCGCACACTTTCGTGGAGGATAGTTTGCGCGTATATCGCGCGGTGCAGTTTGCCGCGAGATTTGAGCTTTGCGCCGAGCCGCGCACCTTAGAGCTCATGCGTAGTATCGACGCTAGCGATCTTAGTTGCGAACGCGTTAAAGCAGAGCTGATTAAATTTTTCCGTGCACCCATGCACCGATATGGGATGATGCTAATGCAAGAGCTGGGGCTTTATGAGCGGGTTTTTGGATTGCGGATTGATCCGCGCACGCACGAGCGACTGATGCAATTCATAGAGCACGGCGAATCTTTCGTGAGAAATGAAATGTTTTTTTTATATGCGTTTTTGAATTTTTTAGGATTAGATAAAGATAAAATTTTAAAGAATTTAGGGCTAAATTCTCTTTATAAAAGGCTACTTAGCGAGCCGTTTTTTAAGCGGGTAAGCGACGAGCGACTATGTAAAATCGCTCTAAAAATGCCGCTTAAGCAGTGGCTCGGGCTATATTGTAAAGGTAGGGTGCAAGCATCAAAGCGGCTTGGGATTTGGGATAAGAAATTTAAAAGCTTGGTTTGCGCCGCGGATGTCGCTCGCAATCTGCGCGGCGCTGCGATCGGCAAGGAGATTGAGAGGCTGCAAGAAGCGGAGATTAGGGCGTTCGTAGCGGCTTTAAAAGCGTAAATTTAGAGAGATTTTTGTAAAATCGCCGTTTTATTTAGGAGCTAGTTTTATGAAAAAATTCTATCGTCGCGACGAAATTTACGCGTTTTGCAAGAATGCTGCGTCTTTGCAAAAATGCGCTTTTTGCTTTGATCGCAGGCGAAATCTCATGATTTTTGCTGCGCAAGATTTTATCTTTTGCGGTGAGCGAAATTTAAATTTTTGCGGCGTAAGATTTCATAGCAAAAAGCTTAGCTCGGTAGAATTTTATGACGCGGAATTTTACCTATTAAAATTTCATCCGTCGTGCTGCCATACCGAAAAAGCCCACGAGGCGAAGTTTTATGGATCGCGCGAATTTCGCAGATCACATCGCTGCGGCGAGAAATTATACGAGCCGTGCAGCAGCGAGACGGAATTTCACGGCTCGCATTACAGCGAGATGAAATTTTGCGGATTAGGACATCTTGGCACAAAATCTCACATCCTGCGTCGTATTAAATGTATTAAAGCAAAATTTAGCGAGCCGTATTGCGCGTCCTGTGCTATGGGAGCAGTTGCCTCGCCGCACCACAAAAAAATGCAAGAGCTGTATCGCTGCAAGGAGATATCTGGCGTACTGCAGCGTCGCAAAATCACGGACCTAAATTTTATTTCACAGAATTTCAAATTATGGAATTTTGCCCATTTAAATTTGCAAGGCTTTACCGCGCAAAATTCCAAGCCGCGTAATTTGGCTTTGCAAAATTCTAAATCTCAAAATCTCGCTTTGCGGAATTTTAAATCGCAAAATTGTGCTCGTGCAAAATCGGCGGTTTTTGATGTTTAATATCGTGTTAGTATATCCGCAGATCCACACAAACACGGGCTCCATCGGGCGTATGTGCGTCAATGCGGGGTGCCGCTTGCATCTGATCAAGCCGCTGGGATTTGTCATCGACGATAAGCATCTGCGCCGCGCGGGGCTCGATTACTGGGCGAACTTAGATCTTAAAATTTGGGAAAATTGGAACGAGTTTATGGCGGCGAACGAGAAATTTAAGCAGCGCTTCTTTTTTGCGACGACGAAGACGAACAAGCTCTACTACGAGGCGAAATTTCAGCCGGGCGATTTTTTGATTTTCGGCTCGGAGGGGCACGGGCTGCCGCTTGAGATCATGCGCACAAACCGCGAAAACTGCATCACGATCCCGATGAGCGGGGCGGGGCGCAGTTTAAATTTAGCCACCAGCGTGGGCATCGTAACCTACGAAGCGATCCGCCAAAATATCGATAAATTCGACTTTAGGAGCGCGGTTTGCGAGTTTTAGCGCTACTTTTTGCGGCGTTTTTCTGCGGCGCGAACGCGGCGGAGCTGAAAATCGCATCGTTTAACGTGCAAAATTTATTCGACGGCGTAAACGACGGCACGGAGTACTCGGACTTTGAGATCGGGCGCGGCGGTTGGAGCGAGCAAAAATACGAGCGCAAGCTGCAAAAGGTAGCGGACGAGATAAACGCGCTTAACGCCGATATTTTGGGGCTGCAAGAGATCGAAAACGAAGCCGTGCTAAAAGCGCTTGCGCAGAAGGCGGGCTATAAATTCTACGCTTTTTCGCGCGCGCAGACTGCACCTGCGGGCGTGGCGGTGATGTCGCGCATACCGATAAAATTTCAAAAAACCTACCGCCCGACAGAGCTTAAAACACGAGATATTTTGCGCGCTGATTTTGCGCTTGGCGGCGCTGATTTTAGCTTTTATGTCGTGCATATGCTCTCTGCACGCAATCCGCTTAGCGAGCGCAAGCGCAATTTCGCCTTTTTACGCGAGGTTTTGAAAGGGCACCAACGCGCTATCGTAGCGGGAGATTTTAATACGAATTTTGGGCAAAATTCTTTATTAAACGAGCTTATCGAGCGCGATGGATTTAGTGATTTGTGGGCGCTGCATCCCTGCTCACAGTTAAAACATTTTAGCTCTTGTGAGTCTCATGAAAGTGGCGCGGTGCTCGATCATATCTTACTTAGCGACGATTTTTTTAGTAGCGAGCCTGGATATAAAAAGGACAGTTTCGCTGTTGATAAATCCTCTACCGCTTCCGATCATTTC
>NZ_CALHHT010000154.1 GCF_938031315.1 uncultured Campylobacter sp. | reverse complement strand
TTAGAAGACTATAAAAAATTTTGCATAGAGGACGATATTTTAGGGGCAGGTGAATGAAAACCCTCTTTACACTAATAAACCACACCTTGACGCGGGAGCAAGAAGAAGACGCGAGGAAGAATTTAAATATCGATAAATTTATAAATATAGTCGATGTGAGCTGGAGCGATATAGATCCGTCTGAAAAAAGCGTAATAAAATTTATTGAAACGTATAAAAATAAACTCAAAAAGCAAGCAAAAGCGGGTGACGTATTGCTGGTCCAGGGCGATTTCGGAGCGACTTATAATATGATAAGATTTGCTCAAAATATGGGTCTGATCGCCGTGTATGCGACTACCAACCGCATCGTAAGCGAGCGGGTAGAAAACGGCAAAGTCGTAATTAAGCGAGAATTTAAACACGCAAGATTTAGAGAATACGAGGAGTTGTAATATCATCAGATGCAGACAATAAAACGCTAGTTATCTTTGAAATTTTAAAAAAATTAGTTGCAAAACAAGAAATTTGCCCTTTTGATACAGAGCTTTTAGATGAGCTAAGGATTAAAGAAAGAACGCTTAGAAGGTATATTGTCGAAATCGACAAGCTATTTCCAAACGCTTTTAGAGTAGAAAGCAAGCTTATGGGGTACGGCAAGAGATCGGTAAAAGTATTAAGAGTATATGACGAAAGCAAAGATATAATCGACGTTTTAAAACGTCTTTTAAGATATAATGATGATTTAGGCTGGTTAATTAGTTTATTAAACGAAAATGATCCTAGCTTATTTAGCGATTTAGATAAACATGAAAAAGAGAAAGTATCTAAACAATTAAAAGAGGATTCAGACATATTTTTATTCAGAACCAACCCTTTGGAGGTTTTACAAGATGAGCCTAGTAAAAGATATTTGAGCGAGCTTCGAAATGCCGTTAAAAATAAAGAATACCGAAATATCAAGTATAAATATATCGGTGAAGTAGAAAATTTAATTGACGTAAAGTGCCTGAAAATAATTTTTACGGACGGTAATTGGTATTTGGCTATCGAGGATGCCGAGGGAAATTTTAGGCTTTTAAGAGCGGCTTTTATCGTATCGCTTAGTAAAAGCTCGAAAAATTATCAAGGCGGGATCCTGGAGAAATATAAAACGCATTTTAATAAAATACAAAATGCTATGAGCCTGCCCTCGGAGCCATCGCGAATAGCACTGTTAAAGGCCTCGCCAAAAGTCGCCATATATTTTAGGAAAGGCATGAAGCCCTTTTTTCCGACTCAAAAATTTAAAGAGAGTTTGGGTGACGGCAGCGTTACTTTTAGTATAGATTTCACTCAAGATATGGAGATATTGCCGTTTGTGAAAAGGTGGCTTCCCGATATCGAAGTACTGGAGCCGACAGATCTAAGGCAAACATTCAAAGAGCAATTAAAAATCGCCCTTGACATATATAAGTAAGTAGCAAAATAGATTACGCGGGGCAATCTGAGAATTTAACTTCATTTTAAAATTAAATTCTACGACGGCCCTGTAAATTTATTATTTTCGAAATAGAGCAAAGTAAAATTTACGCAAAATTGTACCGAAACTTACTTGAAATTCCATGGCGCCTACTCCACGTATCCTATAAACTCACCGTTAAAAGTGTGCCTAACGTCGCCGCGAAAATAAATTTTACCGTTGCTTGCCAAGCGTAAATTTAGCATTTCGCCGCTTGCGGGCACCACGCGCATATCTGCCACCAAGCCCATATTTTCTACGCTTGCGATAAAGCATGCCGCCATTCCGGTGCTACATGCAAGCGTTTCGGCTTCTGCGCCTCGCTCGTAAGTACGCACTTTTAGAATCACGTTTGCGACCCGTTTCTGTACTAACGCGTAATTAACGTTAGCGTTGTATTTTTCGCCCAGTTCGCGTGCTAACGCGATGTCAACCTCGCTCAAATCCTCCGTGAATGTTACCAGATGAGGCGCACCTGTGTTATAAAAATACCACGTTCGCCCGGCCTCGTCAAAGCTCTCGCCCAGGCGTTTTGGTTGCACCAGCATTACCTCGACGTTAGCCACTAACGCGTGAGCATTATCGCGTAGATTAAAAATTTCGCCGAAACTCACGTTTCTAAGCTCGCCCTGCATGCCGCCGTTTAGATTACCGCCGAAAATCCCGAAAATTTCGCCGTCGATTACCCCTGCGCTGCTTAAAAATTTCATACTCTTGCCTGCCAAAAAATTCTCATACGCGTACATACACACCGCGCGCGAGCCGTTGCCACACATATCGGCAGTGCTGCCGTCGCTATTATAAAATTCCCACTCGAAATTTATCCCGTCTATGCCGTTAAATTTAGGCAGCACGACGATGAGCCCGTCGGCGCCCACCCCTTCGCGCCTGTCGCATAGCTCGCGCGCCAGCTTGGATCTATCCTCCTTAACCGAATCCGTAAAGATTACGAAATCGTTGCCGCTTGCATTATATTTTGAAATTTTCATCATCTACCTCGCAAATTTTAAATTACTAACGCTCGCTAACGCTTTATTAAAATTTTATCTCTATTTAAATTTAAGCCTGCCACTTGTTTTAGGCTATTCCGAGATATGTTTTACTAACTCGGCCATTGGTTAGTTTATTTATCGTACGCCTTTCGCGCTTGATGTTAGAGCCTCTCATCTCATAGTCTCTAAATGCTCGCAAGCATCAAATCTTCCGAGCTTGCAAGCCTTTTGGTAAAGCTCACGCGCCCTCTTTTTATCTTTCGCTACGCCCCAGCCCTTCTCGTATTGATACGCCAAATTTGAGCAGGCTAGCGACTCGCCACTTTTCTCGCACGCCTCGCTAAAATACTTTGCAGCAAGCGCATAATCCTTTTGCCTGCCATCGCCCTTAAAATACGTGACGCCCAAATTTACGCAAGAATCCGCGTCCCCTTGCTCGCAAGCTCTCGTAAAAAATGTCCTGGCCCTG
>NZ_CALHHT010000153.1 GCF_938031315.1 uncultured Campylobacter sp. | reverse complement strand
TTCCGCCCAAAATTTATCCACTCTGCCGGCAAAAGTGCTTGGAATTTGCGCTTTTTCAGCTTTTTTGCCCAAACCGAATAGCCCCATAATCTCTCCTTTAATTAAATTTAAACGCAATTATAGCTAATTTTTGCGCGGGCGCGGAACGCAAGCCGTAAGACCGCCCTGCTCTTCTGCGCTCCGCTATACGGCTCGCGCGGTGAAATTTTGCCCGCTATTTTAATCAGGCAAATGAAAGTAAATTTAAAATACAATACGAATCTCAACTAAATTTAAGGGGAGCAAATGGGACTGTTTAAAAAACTATTCGGCGGCGATGACGCGTGCTCGAAAGATAGCGACAGCAAAGGCGCGCAGGATGAAAACGCCGCGGCAAAAGACGCAAAAGAGAGCGAGCCCGTGTTTTACGCGGACGGTGAAGATGAGGCGATGCTAAAGGCATTCGAACAGGCGCGAAAGAGCTTTCGCTACTTCTGGCGCGAGCTGTACTGGGAGCGCCTCCGCATCGTCCCCGCGCTTAGCTTTGCCTGCGTCAAGATCGCCTTTTCGCAGGAGCTAAACGGCAGCACCGAGGTCGAGCATATGTGGGTAAACGACGTGTATTTTGACGGCGAGCGCGTTTGCGGCGTGCTCGTAAACGACCCGAACGTGCTAAGCAACGTCAAAAACGGCGACGAAGTCGCGGTGCCGCTAGAGCAGATCAGCGACTGGATGTTTGCGATAGAGGGCAAGACCTACGGCGGCTTTAGCGTGCAGGCGATGCGCAAAGCTATGAGCCAGAGCGAGCACGCCGAGCACGACGAGGCGTGGGGGTTAAATTTCGGCGATCCTGACGTCGTGCTGGTGGCGTACGAACAGCAGGAACATCCGCAAAATTTAACCGAGCACCCGATGAGCGTCAATACGAAGAAAAATTTCGAGGAGTTTTTGCGCGGGTATCCAGACGAGATCACGCGCACGGACGATGAGGGCCACACGATGCTGCACCACGAGGCGATCGCGGGCAATCTGACGAGGCTCGAGCTTTTGCTTGCTAAGGGTGCGGATAAAAACGCTAAAAATATCCACGGCAAAACCGCGCTTGATTATGCTAGAGCGCTCGGCTGGGATCATGTCGCGGAGGCGCTTAGTAGGTAGATTATGCTTGATTAGTAAAAGTTATGCGTGCGGACTAAATTTCACGGCTTGTAAATTAAAATTTAGCCCATGCTGCCGAATTTGGCTGCATGCAAGATGAAAATTTTACTATCGCTAGATATGCCGGATACCGTTGCGGGCATTGTTTAAATTTCGCCGCTTGTAAATCCGTTTGCCGCCGAATACGTCCGATATAGCACGGCAGGCTTATTTAAAATTTGAAACTTTTAAAATTTAGGCTCGCTAGATTTATATATTTGGTTATAGTGCGAGCTACTTTGATAAAATTTCATTAGCCGAATTTGGTTATGGCGCGAAACGCCGGCGAGGCTAAATTTTATGGCTTATAAATTTGACTACGCCTATTCTTTTTACCAAGGCCAAATAGCCCCATAAACTCCGCTTTGATTAAAATTTAAAAAGCATAAGGTCTATTTTTTCGTAAGCATGGGATGCAAATTTTAAAAGCCTACCCTCACGTGCACTGAAAGCAGCCGCCCAAAACCTCGCATTTTTCGCAGATCTGCACATATATGACCCCTTCGCCCTGCACCAGCTCGCCAAGGGGAATTTGCGCCAGGTCGTGGTCGGCACGGCTAGGCTCGACGGCATCGGCACGATCAGGCAGGGATTCGTCGAGATGAGCAACGTCCGGCTGGTCGAGGATATGACCGACCTCATCATGGCTCAGCGCGCCTACGAGGCCAACTCAAAGGCGATCACGACGAGCGACGATATGCTCTCGATCGTAAATAGCCTAAAAAGATAATCTAAACTAGGCTAAATTTACGCCGTCTGGCCTGAAACTGCCTTGCGGATTTCGGGTTAGGCGGCTTTTTAAATTTGGCCCGCTTTTGCCGCCCGAGGATTAAATTTAGGCTAAATTTAGCGGTCTTTACGCTGCGACTAGCGAAAGCTAAATTTGAGCAAAATTCGGGCTCAATTTTACGAACGGCGCGGTTTTTATTTAAGGCGACTAAATTACCGCCTTTTAGCGTCCTAACTCACAATCCTTGCTCGTTTAGGATTTTATAATTATTACAACCGCCTTGATCTCCTAAATCGCAAGCCTTACCGAAATACTCTTTTGCCGTTCTTTTATCTTGTCTTACGCCTTGGCCGCCATAGTATAAAAGCCCGAGATTAAAGCAACCGCCTGCCTCTCCCATATCACAAGCTTTAGAATATAGTTCGCTGGCTTTTGTATAGTCTTGCTTTACGCCTCGTCCGTTAGCATATAAAACCCCGAGATTATGGCAACCGCTTGCATATCCCATATCGCAAGCTTTAGAGTATAGCTCGCTCGCTTTTTTATAATCCTGCTTTACGCCTTCACCCGAGGCATATAAAAGCCCAAGATTGTAGCATCCGTCACCTTCTTGCAAATCGCAAGCCTCGGAAAGCAGTTCGGTTGCTTTTTTGTAATCTTGCTTTACTCCTTTGCCTGAGTAGTATAAAACACCCAGATTGCCGCAAGCTATGCTATTTTTTAAGTCGCAGGCCTTAGAATATAGTTTGGTCGCTTTTTTATAATCTTGTTCTACGCCCTTGCCGTATTCGTATGACGCCCCTAAG
>NZ_CALHHT010000152.1 GCF_938031315.1 uncultured Campylobacter sp. | reverse complement strand
AGCTTGCGGCGACGAAATCGCCCGTGACCTTCTCCTCGCGAAAATACGCGACGCAGAGCATGATGTGAACCGCGAGTGAAAATTTTATACCTACTTGCATAACCGGCCTTGATTTAAATTTAAAACCGCACGTTAGTTTCGTGCGGCGTTATTTTAGCTAAATTAAGCAAAATTTTAAGCTCACGTTCTCTCGCCGACGGCGGTAAAGCGCTTTTGCACGAAAGCGCCGTTTTTTAGCTCGTCTATGACCGCGAGCGCGAGGTCTGCGTAGCTGATGTAGCTCTCGTTTTTAGAGTTTAGGATTAGATTATCGCCGCCAAGGACGTATTTACCCGTGCGAGCGCCATTTGCGTCGTAGTCTCCGGCAGGCGAGACGTATGTCCATAGCACGCCCGTTCTACCTTTTAGCTCGAAAAACGACTCCGCCGTAGCCTTTGCGACGCCCATGTACCCGGCAGGAAAGCTTGGCGTATCCATAACCATCGTCTGCTTATCGTCCACGTATAGCGTACCCGCGCCGCCGATGACAAGTAGCCTTGTTTTCGTACCGCTAAGTGCGTCTGCTAGGTGTTTTGCTACCTTTTTATGAAGCGGGAAGGTCTCGTCGCTCTATGCCGCAAATGCGCTGATAACGGCGTCAAAGCCAGCTAGATCGGCCTTTGTTAACTCAAAAATATCTTTATAAATTACTTTGACGTCGCCATTTTTATACTCTTTGTTTCGCACGATAGCCGTTACGTCATTCCCTTATTTTAGGGCTTCTTGCACCAAATTTGAACCTGTTTTTCCGTTTGCTCCAATGATTGCCACTTTCATTGTTTCTCCTTTAAATTTGATTTGTTTGATCGCACAGCCGCCGCGGTTAATGCGCTCGCACATTTGGCGCCGTCTGCCGCGCCGCGTAGTTTAAAATTTACGCCCGCATTTTGTCGCGCGCCTCGCGTATTTTACAGCCAGTTTGGCTTTACGTCCTCGTTTATCACGCCATCATCCATCGTGTATTGCTCCAGGCTGCCGCGTTTGGTCTGGATACAGATAAACTTCATCCCCTGCGCGCCCGCCTTGAAGCATCTCTTGCCGTCCG
>NZ_CALHHT010000151.1 GCF_938031315.1 uncultured Campylobacter sp. | reverse complement strand
AAGGCATTTGCGACCTTTACGATAATCGCTTTGATTGCTATGGATCTTGCCTTTACAGCTTTAATCGCGGCAAAATTTGCGGCTGTAAAACTCGCGGCTTGCGTCCTATCCGCGGCGGCTGTCAGCGCAAGACTCGGAGCGGTCTCAAAACTGCTTGTGGAACCAGTAAATTTGATAAATTTTACGGCTTGCATGGCGCAAGAATTTTCGCTTGCTACATTTGCAGGAGCGGCAAGTGGATTTCGCGATGCAAAATTTAAAGCTCCGATCGATCTCGGCGCGATGCTTGTGCGATAAAACAGAGCCTGCAAAATTTCAAAAGTCGAGGTTTGCAAAATTTCAAAAAACGAAATTTTGCGTGCTGGTATTTTACGCTCATAAATCCACGGATATGAAATTTTACGGCTCGAAGCTCCTAAGAGCGAATTTCTACCGAGCAAAATTCCGCGCAGCAGAGCTTCGTTACTTAAAATTTTACTCAGCGAAATTCTGCTCCGTAAAGTTTTAATCAAACCCCGAGACGCAGACTGCGCGCGGGTGCGAAACGACAAAATTCTGCTCCGTAAAATTTCAGCCGCAGAATTCGCTGAAAATTCTACGCCCAAAAGTAAAACGCGCGAAAATAAAATTTCAAAACTCCGCTCAAACGCAAATTTAAATTTATCCGCAGCCGCGCAAATTTCGCCCGAAAAAAGAGATCTCACCGAGTCGCTCCCTTATTTTTTCAGCTCGTCCGCCTTGATCCAAAGCACGGCGCCCAGCTCATTTACGGGCTGCTCGCTTCCTTTGGCGGCTTCTTCCTCGCTAAGAGCCGCAAAGCCCCACCAGCCGGCAACCGGCATCACGAAGCTAAACTCACCCGCGCCGTTGGTTTTAACGACCTGCGTGACATGCGCCTCGCTAGGGGCTTTGTAGCCTTTATCGTTATATAGCTCGATCTCCACGTCCGCGCCTGGGACGGGCCTTCCGTGCAATAAAAAAACTCCGCTAAATATCTCGCCCGCATACAGCGCATAAGGCCGCACTAGCGGCACGATCTCCGCCTCTAGCCCGAGCGGCTTATCCCAGCCTTCGCCCGCGCCGTAAGCATCGACGTAGGTTTTGGTGATATGGCGGATCATCTTGCGCTCAGCCGGCTCGGCATAGGGTTTGGGATCGAAATAAAACGCCAAAAGCGATGGCTTGTCAGCTTTAAATTCCGCCGCAAAATAGGAATTTTCACCCTTTTTCTGCTCTTTTAGGCTGCCTAGGAGCGATTTTTTCTCACCATCAATAAAAACGCCGAATTCTGCGGGCTTTTGTAGATTCATAGATTCCTGTAAAAACGGATGGGAGAATTCCAAATTTAGCTTTAAAGTAGCGTCTTTTTGATCCTCTACGACATTTTTATCCGTCGTAAGAACGCCGAAATGCGCGAACGCAAGGCTCGCCGCGAAAATTCCTAAAAAAGCAAATTTTGCCTTCATGTAATACCTTTCATAATAAAATATTACGGAATTGTATCACTTTTTTTCATCCGTATTGCTTAAATGTGGGTTTATTTTGAGTATTTAAAGCAAACTTTGGTTAAAATGTCGCAATTTAAATTACCAAAAAGAGGCAGAAAATGATAAATTTAAAACTTATCGAGACGAATTTCGACGAATTTAATAAAAAACTCATCGCCAAAAAAGTCCCGCCGCAGACCCTACAAACGCTACTGGATGCCTACAACGAGCTAAAATCTAAAAAGAGCGATCTTGAAAACCTCCAAGCCGTGCAAAATGCAAAGAGCAAGGAGCTGGGCCTCGCCGCGCGCGAGGGCAAGGACGTAGGCGCGCTAAAATCGCAGCTTGAGGAAAACAAGCAAAAGATCCAAAGCCTAAGCGAGCTCGTAAACGAGCGCGAGCAGAGCCTAGAAGCGATCGCCGCGTGCGTGCCGAATATCATCGACGACGACGTGCCGATCGGTGCGGACGAGAACGAAAACGTCTGTATCAAAAAGGTCCTGCAGCCGCGCACGTTCGACTTCGCGCCCAAGCAGCACTTCGAGCTCGGCGAGGCGCTGGGATGGCTTGATTTCGAGCGCGGCGTAAAACTCAGCGGCAGCCGCTTCACAGCGATCCGAGGTCTTGGCGCGAAGCTGAATATGGCTCTCATCAACTATATGATCGAATTTAACAACTCACGCGGCTTCGAGCTCGTAAATATGCCGTTTTTGGTGCGCGATCAGATCCTCTACGGCACGGGCCAGCTGCCTAAATTTAAAGACGATCTCTACCGCGTCGACGACGAGGAGCAAAACCTCTACCTCATCCCTACGAGCGAGGTTACGGCGACAAATCTCTTTAACGATGAAATTCTGCGCAGCGAGGAGCTGCCGATCAAGCTCACCAGCTACAGCCACTGCTTTCGCAAGGAAGCGGGCTCGGCGGGGCGCGATACGCGCGGCATGATCCGCCAGCATCAGTTCGAAAAGGTCGAGCTCGTCGCCATCACGCGCCCAGAGGATAGCGCAAAGATGCTTGAGGAGATGATTTCATGCGCGAGCGATCTGCTAAGCAGCCTAGGCCTTCCGCACAGACACATGCTGCTTTGCAGCGGCGATCTGGGCTTTAGCGCCGCAAAAACCGTGGATTTGGAGGTTTGGCTACCGGGGCAGAACCAATACAGAGAGATCAGCTCGATCAGCAACTGTCGCGATTTTCAGGCGCGTAGAGCCAAGATCCGCTTCAAAGACGGCAAGAAAAATAGCCTCGTTCACACGCTAAACGGCTCCTCGCTCGCGGTCGGCCGCACGCTAATCGCGGTAATGGAAAACTACCAGCGCAAAGACGGCAGCATCGAAATTCCGCGCGTTTTAGAAAAATATATGTAGGCGGCCCGTGCGAGAGCCTTACAAAAATCCAAATTCTAACGCCCGCTTCGCAGCCGCTGGATTTTGCGCGGCGGAATTTCGCGGGAGCGGCGTTAAATTTTATCCTTACGGCGCAGAACCTGAGGCGAACGATGCCGCGCTTGGCGGCTTTAAATTTCGCGACGAGAAATTTCGTGGTGCAAATTTTGCGACCTGCGGAACAGAATTTTTAGGGGCAACCTTTCGCGACATGGAATTCTGCAAATCAAAATTTATGGCACGCGGCGTTAAATTTTATAAAGCAAGATCGCGCGAGACGGGTTTTCTAGCTTGCACTGCGAAATTTTATGCGGCTAAATTTCACGGCGCGAAATTTAAGGTGATGAAGTTCCGGACGCCAAATTTAGAGCTTAAAACAGAATTTAACGCAGCGAAATTCGGCGGGGTAAAATTCCGCGATGGCGCGCTTTTAAAATTTGCCGCCGTAAAAGGGCTGCGACGCGGTCCTAGCCTTTGCGCCGCCACGCCTTTTAAATTTACCGCGCCGCAAAATGCGGGATTTTTTGCAACAAAATTTGACAAAACGGAATTTTGCAGCGTAAAATTTCATAAAGCAAGATTGCGCCGCGCAAGATTTCATGCCGCAAAATTTGCGGCGAAGGGCGAAAAATTTTGCGGCATGAAACGGCGCGGAGCGGGCGCGTGAAGATCGCGCTTTTCGGCGGTAGTTTCGATCCGCCGCACGCAGGACACGCCGCCGCGGTAAAGGCGATCTTATCAGCCCTAAAGCCCGATTTGCTGGTCATAATGCCGTCGTTTCTAAACCCGTTTAAAAAGAGCTTTTCGGCGCCTCCGCAGCTGCGGCTTAGATGGTGCCGCGCGCTGTGGAGCGACGCCCCGCATGTGGAGGTGAGCGATTATGAAATTTTGCAAAACCGCTCCGTCTCCACGATACAAAGCGTGAAATTTCTGCTCGAAAAATATGGCGCGAACGGCAAAATCACGTCCGAGACGGCAATTGAAACGGGTAAAACTCTGCAAAGCGACACAGCAGATCAAATTCCGGTCGGCAGCGAAAGCGAAACGGGCGGGATTTCACAAAGCAAGGTAAGTAAAATTCCTCACGACGGCACGAGTGAGGCGGGCGGCGCAGGAGATGTTAGCGAAACACAAAACATAGATAAAATTTCAAATGCGGACGAAGTTTCAAATGTCGCCGCAAGCAGAATGTCCGGCGCCGTCATGAGCGAAATTTCAAACTCCGTCGGGGATAAAATTTCGAGCACGAGCAAAATTCCGAGCGCCGCCTGGAACGAAATTTCAGATGTCATCACAGGCAAAATTTCAAGCTTCGTCAAAGCCTCAAGTGCCGTTGGAGACGAAATTTCAAATGTAAACAAAATTCCAAGCAGCAATGTGAATTGCATGGCTGACGCAGGCAACACAAATTTCGTGGGTAGTACAAAGAGTGCAGGTGACACAGGCGGCGCAAATGACGCGGATAACGCGAGCCGCGCGGGTAAACTCTCAAAGCTCTACATCGTCGTGGGTGCCGACAACCTAGCCGAGCTTCATAAATGGCGCGACTTTAGCGAGCTGCAGAAATTAGCGGAGTTTGTCGTGCTTACGAGGCCCGGCTACGAGATCCCGCGGCAGTGGGCGGGCCTAAGGCGCATCGAGATTGCCGTAAATGCGAGCTCAAGCGGTTTTAGGCGAGATTTCAAAGGCGAAATCCCGCCCAAGATCGCAGCAGAGGTCATAAAATTTTATAAAAGGAAAGATATGCAAGATCCAAAGCAAAGGGCGGAGCGGATCGCCGAAATTTTAAACGAAAAGAAAGCCGAAGACGTCCAGATCATCGATATGGAGGGGCGAGAATATATCGCGAAATTCGTAGTAATCGCCACTATGCTGACCTCCCGCCACGCAGCCTCGCTCATCGAGGAGCTAAAAAGCGTGCTTAAGCCGCTCGGCGAGGAGTTTTTGGCTATCGAAAGCGGCGATGAGTGGAGCGTCGTCGATCTCGGCGACATCATAGTCCATCTCATCAGCGAGGCTTACCGCGCCAAATACAATATCGAGGACTTCCTCGACAAGCTCAAAAAAGAGCAATTTTAAGGAGGGAGCGTGCCGAGACAGACCTGGAGCAGCAAGCTCACATATATTTTAACCGTTGCAGGCGCCACGATCGGCTTTGGTTGCACGTGGCGGTTTCCGTATTTAGTCGGCGAAAATGGTGGCGGCGCCTACGTGCTCATATTTTGCATCGCGATGATCGTGCTTGGAATCCCGATGATCTTGGTAGAAAACGTCATCGGACGTCGCGCGCTAAGAAACTGCGTCGATGCCTTCACGGCGCCTAAAAAGGATGGCTCGCGCATAAAGCCCGCATGGAAGATCGTAGGCATCATGGGCGTAATCGGCGCGTTTGGAATTTTAGCCTACTATATGGTCCTCGGCGGCTGGGTGCTAACCTACATCGTAAACATCGTAAGCGGCAACTTCGACCTCTCCGCGCGAATCACAGACCCCGCATTTACGCAAAAATTCTACGTAGATCACATCGAAAATAGCCCGCTCGGCGTCGGCGGCTACACGATCGTTTTCATAGCGATCAACTGGTACATTTTAAAAAACGGCATCATCGAGGGGATCGAAAAATTCGTGAAATTTCTAATGCCCGCGCTATTTTTGTGCTTCATCGCGGTGATCCTTACAAATTTAACGCTTGAGGGGGCAAAGGAGGGCGTGAAATTTTATCTCGGCGTCGATTTTGCCAAGATCACGCCCAAACTTTTGATCGACGTTTTGGGACAGGTCTTTTTCGCGCTCTCGCTCGGATTCGGCGTGATGATCACGCTGTCGAGCTTTTTAAACAAAGACGAGAAGCTGATGCAAACGGCCACCATCACCGCAGTCGTAAACACCCTCATCGCCGTGCTTGCGGGCTTTATGATCTTCCCGTCGCTCTTTAGCGCGGGGCTTGAGCCGAGCAGCGGCTCGTCGCTAGTTTTTAAAAGCCTGCCGATCGCGTTTTCGCACATGCCCTTCGGCAACGCCGTCGCGGTGGTCTTTCTCTCGATTTTGCTCATCGCCGCGCTTACGACGTCGATCACGATCTATCAGGTCATCATAAATTTCGTCGAGGAGCGCTTCGGCTTTTCAACGCTAAAGGCGGTAAATTTAACGCTCGGCGGCGTCTTCGTGCTCGGCAACCTACCCTGCATACTCTCAAGCAGCGTGCTTGCGGACGTTAAAATTCTAGGGCGCTCGGTTTTTGACGCCTTCGACTTCGTAAGCGCGAACGTCTTTTTCGTGCTAACGGCGCTGCTGTGCTGCATCTACGTGGGCTGGGTGCTGAAAAAGGACGCGATCTACGAGCTCACCAACGAAGGTGATCTTAGCGCGAGGCTCGCGGGAGTTTGGTTTTTGTATGTCAAATTTATCCTGCCGCTTATCATCGCGGTGATCTTCGGATACGGGATTTTCGGCTAAATTTAAAGCCGTAAGAGTTTTAAATTTTAAATTTGCCCGCGGCGGTACGGCGAAATTTTAAATTTTCATTCGCTGCGTTACATGCGCTGCGGCGTGAGTTTTTACGCGATGCGGCACACTGCGCCGCAGCTATAATATAAATTTAACGCAAGCGCGTACTATCCCCTGTAAGGCGTCGTCGGAGGTTGGGGCGAGCAGAGCGATACGGTACGCAGAAGCGGCGCCGTCTCTGCGAGAAGTGCGACCTCGCAACCGGGGTCCCTTTCCCGCCCCATATAAAACTTGGGCATGTCTAGCGAAGCGGGCGTCAGAATTTTAAAATTTTATCTTTGAAGCAAGCCGCATAAATTTATCCGCAAAGATTGAAATTTTACTTTGAAATTTAGCCGCGAGGATCGCCGCTTCAGCTACCGAGCTTTTCAATAAAGCTCGACAAAGCTCGACTCTTTGGTGCGACGAGGCACGACTACTAGAGCTTTAACGTTTGGATTAAAATTTTATCTCAAAATTTCAGCGCTTCGTTACGAGCCGCCTCTAAATTTAAACACTCGCGCCGTTTTAAAACCGCTGCGGTAAAATTTTATCGCACGCTGGGCTTTTGGGTGCTACCTGCACCTGATCTTGGGCATCTGCAATAAAATTTTGGCTTTATTTTCCTTTATAAATTTTCGCATCTTTTTAAAATCCCCATCCGAATCGAAATTTTTCAAATATTTTTATATAAAAACCGAGCTTTAATCAATAAAAGGCTACAATACGCCAAATTTAATTCCAAGGGAAAGTCATTGTTTGAATCTATGCGCGCGGCACGCTCGCTAAGCCCCCTATTTCTGGGGATTTTCTTTATGTTTATCGGCGACGCGCTAGTCATCGCAAGCGCGGGCATCATGCTAAAAGAATCCGGCCACAGCGAGCTTGAGATCGGAGCGATTTCTGCATTTTTCTTTTTAGGAGCGATCTTTAGCGGCTTTTTCGTGCCTTCGATAATCGGCGCGCTCTCGTACGTGCGGGCATACGCGGTCTTTACGGCGCTTTTTGGTATCGCGGCGATGCTGCACGATCTAGGCTCAAACCTCGTGTATTGGGCGATTTTGCGCTTCATTTTGGGCTTTTGTTATTACGCGCTTTTGATGATAATCGAAAGCTGGATAAACTCAAAGATCACAAACTCCATCCGCTCCCGCGTGCTGGCGATCTACGAAGCGGTTTTTTACGGCGCGTTTGCGATAGGAGTTATAATTTTAGCGCTAAATTTCGGAACGATGAAGGTCTTCGTGCTAAGCGCATTTTTCATCATCCTGGCGCTGCTGCCGGTAAATTTAATCCGCTTCAACCCTCCCAGAGTTCCCGCTCGCATGCGCATCTGTATGCCGCAAATTTCGATCGTGCCGCCGCTTGCGTTTGCGACGGTGGTTTGCGCGGGCATTTTGATTAACGGCTTTTTTTCGATGGCGAGCGTTTTCGTGCTAAGCGCAGGGCTTGGAGTGGGCTCGGTGGGCGCATTTATGGGATCGGCGATGGTCGGAGGCTTTTTAGCCCAGCTCATCTGCGGCACGATCTCGGATAAATTTGGCCGTAAGCGCGCTATAATGATAGTTTGCGCAGTAGGCATCACGGCCTGCACGGCGCTATTTTTTGCTAAGAGCTTCATCCTAACATGCGCGCTTGCGCTGATGTTGGGATTTGGCGCCTTTCCTTTGTATTCGCTCGCCATCGCGCGCGCAAACGACTCCATCACCGGCGAGGGTGCATCTCGCGTGCAAATTTCGGCGGCGATGCTCTTTATCTATTCGAGCGCGTCGCTCTGCTCTCCTTTGATAATCGGCGCGATGATGAAATTTTTGGGCGCAAACGGCTTTATATGGGTGTTTTTTGCGGCGATGAGCTTTTTATTCGTATTTGCTATCTTTCGCCCCGAGATCGCGCCGAAAAGATAGCGAGCCAAATTTCAAATTTTTTCGTAGATCAGAAATTTATAATAAAACGCCGCGATTGCGAACATAAAACCCATGCCGAAGGTGATTTGCGAAAGCGAAAATCCAAGCTCGAAAAAAAATCCGATCACAGCCGACACGAGCGTGGCGACGATGAAATACGCCATGTCGTTGTAGGCGATGACGCGCCCGAAAAACTCCCTATCGACGTGGTTTTGTAGCTGCGTAAAAGAATACGACCACACCGTCGTGATGAAAAATCCCGCCGCGATCATGCCCGCAAACGAAAGCCAGTAGTTAAACTCCAGCACCGCCCACAGCGCGATGCCCGCAAACTGCCCCAGCAGGATCCAAAAAAAAGTGTGCTTGTTTACGATTTTGCTCAGCCATATCTGCCCGAAAAATGCAGCTGCCGAACGCGACATATTCATAAGCCCGATGACTAGCGAAGCGCTTAAAATTTCTTTGTAGCGATATTTTGCAAGAAGCGCGATGAGATTGTCGTAGGTGGTGACGGCGACGAAGGCGTGAAGGACGATGAGATGCACCACCAAAGGATGCGAGCGCAGGTAAGAAAAGCCCTCCTTTAGCATCTTAAACACCGGCTCACGCGCGTTTCTTGCGAGGTCTTTAAAATTTAGCCGCAGCAGGATGAAAAACGAAAAAACGTATAAGCAAAAATCCAAAATAAACGCCGCTCGCACGCCGAAATAGTGGATAAAAACGCCCGCACTCGCCATGCCGAAAGTATAGGTGATCGTCCAGATAATGCCCGTCATCTCGTTAGCAAGCTTGAGATAAGGACGGCTTAGAAATTTCGGCAGCGTGGAGGATTCGGTCTGAAAAAACAGCGTGCCTGCGACGCTGCGCACGACCACAATCAGAAGCAGCAGCCACAGATAATCCAAACTATCGATAAAAATCAGCATGAAAATACTGATCATCTCGGTTATAAACATCGCCGTCATCAGGGGCTTTGGTTGAAATTTATCCACGATGATGCCGTTAATGGGCGCTAAAAAGACGTTTGGCACGAACGAAACGACGCCTACCGCCGTGATCGCCCACACCGGCGCTCCAAGCTCTATGAGTAGCGTAGCGACCCCCACCACAGAAAACCACAAGCCGAACATACATATAAAACCCGCCGAAAAGAGCAGTCGGTAGTTGCGCGAATGTCTAAGCAGCACGATGTATCTGATCATAAAATTTTATCCCGTAAATTTAATATAAAAAATCTAGCGAAATTGTATCACGACGCGCCTTAAAAGCCAAAATAAGCTAAAAATGCTATAATTGCGAAATTTTAATTCAGGAGTGAAAATGGAAGGGTTCGTAACTACGGTAATAGTATTTTGCGTCCTCATCGCGGCAATTCTAAAGATGGGGGTCAAGATCGTCTCACAATCAGAAATTTTGATCATCGAGCGGCTGGGTCGCTTTCACAAGGTGCTTGATGGCGGCTTTCACATCATCGTGCCATTTTTTGACGCGGTGCGCGCGAAGATGAGCGTGCGCGAGCAGCTCGTGGACATCAGCAAGCAGCAAGTCATCACCAAAGATAACGTCAACATAAGCGTAGACGGTATCGTGTTTTTGAAGGTTATCGACGGCAAGATGGCGCTTTACAACGTCGAGGATTATCGCCGCGCGATTTCAAATTTAGCGATGACGACGCTACGTAGCGCGATCGGCGAGATGAGCCTAGACAGCACGCTTAGCTCGCGCGATCAGTTAAATTCCAAACTGCAAATCGCTCTGGGCGACGCTGCGGATAACTGGGGCGTAAAGATCATGCGCGTGGAGATCTCCGAAATTTCGGTACCGCACGGCATCGAAGAGGCGATGAATATGCAGATGAAAGCCGAGCGCGAAAAGCGCGCGATCGAGCTTAAAGCCGAGGCTGAAAAAGCAGCCCTCATCCGAAACGCCGAGGCGCTAAAGCAGGAGAAGGTGCTCGAAGCCGAGGCGATCGAGCGTATGGCGGATGCGAAAAAATACGAGCAGATCGCGCTTGCGCAAGGCCAAAAAGACGCGATGGATAATATAAATTTAGCGATGAGCGCTTCTAGCTTTGCGGCGGAATACCTGCTCGCGCAGGGCCGCATAAACGCCTTCAGCGAGCTGTCCAAAAACCCTAGCAAGGATAAAATTTTGATCCCTTACGAAACGAGCGAGCTTATCGGCTCTCTTAGCGTGCTTAAAGAATTCCTCGGCAAAAACGGCGCGAAGGATGCTAAATGAACGCGCTGATTTTTATCATAATCGGCGTGATTTTGGCGATCGTCGAGCTTTTGGTGATGGATTTTACCTTTATATTTTTCAGCGCCGGATTTTTCATCACGGGGCTTTTGAGCTTCGGCTTTCATCTTGATTGGGACGTGCAAATTCTGCTTTCGTTCGTACTTTCGTTCGTGCTTCTGATCGCACTTAAAAGGCCGCTAAAATCACGCTTTTTCAAACCCGAAGAGAAACATGAGGATAATTTTTTAGACGAGAGCGGCACCGGCACCGTCAAAAACGGCATGGTCTATTTCAAAGGCACGTTTTGGAAAAGCGATGAAATTTCAGATCTTAACGAAGGCGACCGCGTCGAAATTTTAGGCGTAAAAAACGGCCAGATCGTGATTAAAAAAGATAGCAGTCGAAATTCTAGCGACACAGACGGCGTAAATTTAAATGACGGCGGCGTAAATTTAGGCGACGCGGATGGCGCAGGTACTGACGATAAAAATTCCAACGCCGCCGCAAGCGATGTAAATTTAAAGGGAGCCAATGGCTAGAATGAGCGCCGATGAGGCGCTAGAGCTGATCGAGCACGCCGATCTAAACGAGCTTGGGCGCGCGGCGTTTGCGCGCAAGCGCGAGCTGCACCCGGATCGCGTCACGACCTTCATCATCGATCGAAACATAAACTACACCAACGCCTGCATGGTGGATTGCAAATTTTGCGCATTTTATCGCCACGCAAGCGACGCGGACGCCTACGTGCTAAGCTTTGAGCAGATCGGCGAAAAGATCGAGGAGCTCATCGCCGTGGGCGGTACGCAAATTTTATTTCAAGGCGGCGTTCATCCGAAGCTGAGAATCGAATGGTACGAGGATCTCGTGGAGTTCATCCGCAAAAATTACCCGAGCATCACGATCCACGGCTTCTCGGCGATCGAGATCGATTATATCGCGCGTCTTAGCGGCATCAGCACGCTTGAAGTACTTCGCAGGCTGCAAGCCAAGGGGCTTTACTCGATGCCCGGAGCCGGAGCCGAAATTTTAAGCGACCGCGTGCGAGACCTCGTAGCGCCGCGCAAAAGCGACAGCGCCACGTGGCTTAGAGTGCACGAGGAGGCGCACAGCATCGGTATGAAAACGACCGCCACTATGATGTTCGGCACTCTGGAGAGCACGCGCGAGATCGTAGAGCACTGGGATAAAATCCGCGAGCTGCAAGACCGCACGGGCGGCTTTCGAGCGTTTATTTTATGGAGCTTTCAGGGGCAAAACACCCGCCTTTTGCGCGAGCATCCCGAGATCAAAAAGCAAAGCCCGAGCCGTTACCTGCGCCTGCTCGCCGTCTCGCGGCTATTTCTGGATAATTTCAAAAACATCCAAAGTAGCTGGGTCACGCAAGGCAGCTACATCGGGCAGCTGGCGCTGAAATTCGGCGCGAACGATCTGGGAAGCACGATGATGGAGGAAAACGTCGTAAAGGCGGCGGGCGCGAGCTTTCGGATGAGCAAGGACGAGATGATAGCGCTGATCCGCGACGTGGACGAAATACCCGCCAAGCGCAACACCAACTACGATATTTTGGAGACTTACGCTTAAAATCGGGCTTTTGCGTGTTTGCGGCGGGAAATTTATGCGCTTACGGCGCGAATTTAGCGGTAAAATTTTGTCTTAAAACAGATAGCGAATTTTTGCGATCGTGGAATTTTGCAACGAAATTTAAAATTTTGATATGGGTACGGGTTTAAATTTACAGGCACAAGCGGAATTTGCACGGTAAAATTTCATTTCGCTATGGAATTTCGCCTTAAAATTTTTTGGACGCGAAATTCCACGCCGCAAGATCAATGCAACGGAGACGGCGCGTGAGAGACATCTCGCTAAAGCATTTGCCGTATTTGAGCGCGGATATATTTCGTCTCGTACTGCGAATACGGCGCGGCGCAGCTGCGTCAAAATTTTAAAACTGCGCCTGCAAGAACGATGAAATTTAAAAATTTTATAAAGGAAAACGATGGAAAAAAAAGAGATTTCACTTAAGATCAAAGGCGGTAAGAGCGCTAAAATCGACTTTTTGTATCAGTTCGACGATTCGCTGCCGGTGGCGAGCTTCAAGTTAATTTTTAAAGCAAGCGGCGCGGTGAGCGAGAAGACCCTGGGCCTTGCGCGCATCTGCGCGGGCGTTTTGGGCGAGGGCTCAAAGACGCTAGGATTGAGCGAATTTCACCGCAAGCTCGATATTCGCGCGGTCGAGATCAGCGCCGCGAGCAATTTTGAGACCTTCGGCATCCAGCTAAACTGCCTAAAAGAGCACTTCGATTTCGGTCTAGATATGCTGCGAGAGCTGCTTAGCAAGCCAAATTTAACGCCCTCGGTGCTTCAAAAACTAAAAATGCAAACCATAGGCGAGATCGCCGTGCTAAAAAGCGAGTTTGATTACATCGCGACGTGCAACCTAAAAGCGCTTCTGTATCCGCGCACGAGGCTCGCTCAGCCGCTCATAGGCGACGAGGCGAGCATAGAGCGGATCACTATGAAGGACGTGCGGGAGTTTTTCGCCTCGCTGAGTTTAGAGAATTTATACGTCGTTTTATGCGGCGACGTGAGCGATAAAAACCCAAAAATCGCAGAAATTTTAAGCCTCTTTTCGAGCAGAGAAAAGCGCGAGCTGCCGTTTTTCACGCCGAGCGATGCGAAAAAGATAAAGATTCAAAAGGAGCAGACGCAGCAGGCCTACATCTACTTCGGTGCGCCCTTTGCGCTGCCGAAGGAGCAGGAGTTCATCGCAAACACCGCGCTTTTCGTGCTCGGAAGCAGCGGTTTCGGCAGCAGGCTGATGGAGCGCATCCGCGTCAAACACGGGCTTGCGTACTCGGTCTATGCGCGCGGCGATTTCGAGCTTAGCCGCCGCGAGTTTTGGGGCTATCTGCAGACCAAAAACGAAAATTTACAAAACGCTGCCGCGCTCATAAAAGAGGAGATCGCGAAATTTATCGCCTCGGGCGTGAGCGAAGCGGAGCTAAAAAGCGCAAAAAAATTCCTAATCGGAAGCGCGGTGCTGCAAAAAGAGACGATGTTTAAGCGCGCGGCGATCGCGCAGAGCGAGTATTACAAGGGCTACGCATTCGGCGAGTTCGAGCGAAATTTAAAGCGCATCGAGACGCTAAAACTCGGGGCGCTCAACGATTTCATCAAGTCGCACGACGAGATCATGAACCTAAGCTTTTCCGTCATTTGCGACGAGGCCGCCGCAAAAAAGGGGCTTAAAATTTAGCCCGTCGCGGCACAGCGAGTGCATACCTGCGACCGGCCTAAAATTTGGGTAAATTTTAAAATTTGTAAAGCGGCGCGGACGGCGCTAAATTTTACTTTTGCGCTGCGTTTGCGGACAGTTTGCGCGTTTAAATTTAAAACCGCGCTTGCGTCGCGCGTCGCGTTAAAATTTGCGGGCTTTGCAGAAGCGATTAAATTTACGAGCCTTATAAGAACGGCTAAATTTAAAGACGCCGTGCGCGGCTCGGTAAAATTTCAGCGCGCAAAATCAAAGCGCGATTTCGCTCGCCGTTTGTAAGTCGCGCCGTGAAATTTAAAAGATGATGCGCGCATGCATATCTTTCGGATTACACGGTTTGCAAATCGCGCCGTGAAATTTTAAAAGCGATCGTGCTGTTTAAAACCCAGTGCGCGCCGCAAAGATACAGCCGCCAAACAAAACAACGCGTAAGCTAGTAAAATTTACAGGCGTAGCCGGCGAGCAAATTTGCCGCAATAAGCAAAATTTGAGCTAAATTTAGGCAAGCGCTCGATGCGGCGCGTAAAATTTCGATCAAATTTAGGCGGGCGATTTCGCTTTGACGCGTAAAATTTCGTAGCGCAAGGGCTTAACGCCTATAAAATTTAAAGGATGAAAATTGATTTTTGAAGCAAAAGACGCGGCGGCACTGCAAAAGGCGGGCATTACGACGCTTTTGGATCTGGCG
>NZ_CALHHT010000150.1 GCF_938031315.1 uncultured Campylobacter sp. | reverse complement strand
ACCTAAAGTTTCAGAAATTTTGCTTCGCAAAATTTTAAAGCTTAAGCGGATTTTTTGCGAGCTCAGCCCATCTCTCACCTACTGATCGAATCCATTAATACTTTGCCATAAGAATCGACATAGATAAAATCTAATGTCAATTGCTTAACTATCGGATTATTCTGCATTCTGACGTCAAGGTAAAATTTCCCTGCCGTAATGTTTGCAAGGGTATTTTTCGCGCTCCAGCTAAGTTCATATCCTAGCAGTACTCTAGCTCCTACGAGAGCCCGCAATAGCTCATCTACACTCCTTTTTGCGTGATAGAGTTGATCGGCTTTGCGATCTATCGCGAAAAACACCCCTTTTTGGCAAGCCTGCGAGATACGATCAAAAATCCTTCCCCTGGCAAGATCCTGCCAAATGCTATCGACGTCGCTAGTCTCTCCGCCCCAAGCCCTGAAGCCTTGCTCGCGAATGATCGTGCTGATATGAGCCGCCCTAAGCTCATCTGCCGTGCAGGTCTGCCCCATCTCAAAGTCTACGTCTATTGCCGTGCCGACGATACCGCCCATCACTCGGTTAGAATAGCTATCGCTGTATCCAAACTCGCTAAGACCGTCCACATAGGCGATCATTCCGGCAATACGAGCGCTTTGCGGGCTCATAACGTAGCCGTTTGTTTCATCATCCCAAATTTTGACATAGGGATATGCCGCAATCAGCCGTGCCGTGCCAAAATCTTTCATTTTTGTGATAGCCTCATTTGCGGCGCTTGCCTTGAGATCGACGATGCCGGTAGCTTTGAGCCTTGTGGCCATAGCTTCGAGTGCTGCTTTGATTGCGTCCTCGCCGCTAAACTCGGGAGCGATTAGTAAATTTGGACGATAGCCGGTAGCGGACTTTGCATTTTTAAAAGCCTCTATAGCAGCCTTGCAAGCCGTGATATCGTCGCTATCGTCGTTATTATCGGTGCGGGCAAATACCGATAGGATGATCTGCGTTTGTACCGCCTGATCTGCTATCGCTTTTAGTGCGCGGTAGATCGAGCCTTGTTTGAAGCTTTCGGATTTGCCCTTTTTCTCCTTATAGATCGTCTCGATCGCATCAATTGCCTTATCGGTCGTCATAAAAAAATGCAGGCCGTTTTCCAGCACCTCTTCATATCCTGCGATCCCGATCGGCGTAGTACTTTCTACGCTTATCGGCCTTGCCGCCTCTGCCGAAACGGTTATGTTTACTCCAAATTTTGCAGCCATCTTTTCTCCTTTGTTTAAAATTTCGATATCAAATATAGGGCAATAAACGCCAAGTCCTGCATAGCCCCATAAAACACCTCTTGTCTGTCCCACGCATCTCTCGCCTCAAAAGCTCGAAATCGTAGCGTCCATTTTGTGCGATAACCTAGCTCGCAAGCAAGCGGAAAACCTACCGCAAGAGCTGCGGCCAGAAGCGGCGCGCCATAAATACCCGCAAAGACTAGCGGCACAAACACCGGCAGCCACCATAAAAGCCCGCGCAGAGATAGGCAAACGCGGCAATACGCTAGCCAATGCGCCCGCGGATCGAAAAGCTTAGCAGCGATGCGCTCAATAAATTTCACTTCATGCTCGCTTGTGTAGCTGCCGTGGGTTACGAGCGCGCCGACCCATACGCCCCAGCCTTTGGCCTCGCCCAGCAAATACCCGAGCCCGCAGATGATCGCGAGGTAGAAATTCCCCAAAAACGCAAATACCAGCAGGGCCACTACCAAAGCGTTAAGCTTGGCGAAGTATGAATACTGCCCGCGTAGTCTATTCAGTATCCAAAACATCATCGCTCTTTCGGGCGGCTCTTCACAAGGGGTGCGAACACCCTAAGGATATTCATCACATTGGAGTGGTCCCATTGATCGCACTTGCGCGCCCTTAGAAAAATCACGATAGGACAAGCCAAAATCCCTAAAATAAAGCTCGTCAAAAATAGTATAAAAT
>NZ_CALHHT010000149.1 GCF_938031315.1 uncultured Campylobacter sp. | reverse complement strand
ATAGCCTTTTCATATTCGCTAGTTCTTATGTAGTGAAGCGTCGTAACGAATTTTTTAACCTTGTTAACGTCCATCTGATAGCACATCTCTATCACTACGTCCTGCACGTTTTGCGGTTTGTCTTTAAGCCAGGCAAAGGCTTCAAATACTGCAGGGCGAAGTTTGCGCAGTTTCAATTCTAAAATTTGATCCGCCACCGCGCGGCCCATCGGCTCTATCTTTCCGCCGTTTAGTGCTAGCTCGTCTTTGCTTAGCGCCGAAACTAAAAAGCCGTAGCCGATAGTCTTGTAGCCTCTGCTATCTTCGTAAATTTCACCGCAAAAGCCTTCGTTTTCTTTGATGTTTGCGATTAGGCTCATTCTTCGCTCCTTTGCTCGTCTAAAACTTTTGCGGCAATATTACGCCGTTGCGCGGCTCAAAATCTATCAAAAAGCTGTGTCAAAGGATTGTGCCAAAATCCTTTGATAAAAAACTATGCCAAAAGATTTTGATAGATTTTGAGATATTTGCCGTGCTATAGTTGCGAAAAATGGCGAGAGCAGGAGATGGAATGCTTGTAGAGTTTGAAAAAGAGTTGATCGAAACGATTAAGGGTGTTTGCAAAAACACTTCGCCCTATCTCGGTGAGCTTGAGAATAAGGACGAAATGGAGCTGCTTATAAAAGGCGGAGATAGCTTCGTATTCGTAGAGTTTCTGAGCGAGAGATATGAAAACGTGGTGAGCAAAATAGGCACCTTCAACATTCACATTTTAAGCACAACGTCTAGCAAGCAGCAAAGCTATAGGCAAGAAAATATATATAGAGCCATCGATCTTTGCGAAAAAATAGACAAAAAACTCAGGACATCCGAGCTGAATAATGAATTTCGAATTGAGCCGAAAACCTTGAAGGTGACGCACAACAGCATAACTGATTATGGGTATATGTATGTTTTGACGCGAGAAATTCAGACTGAGTTTCTTGAAAAAAGCGAATGGCTCAAAGAGGGCTAGGTTGTAAGGTTGTAACGATTGTATCGAAAGAGGAATAGATGAGATTTCAAGCAAATTTAATATCGCTTAAGAGCGAGAACACGGGCGATGATCTTGTAGAGTTGCTACTAGCGGTTCCGGGTGAATGGAAAGGGCATTATAGCGGAGTATTTCGTATCGATAGCGCAGATTTAGAAAAGATGAAGCTTAATTTTGATGCTCGCAAGATAGATCTCGTAATTGACTACGAGCATCAAACCCTTATGGGTTGTGAAGCGCCTGCGGCGGGCTGGATCAAAGAGATGCATATAAGAGACGGCAAGCTTTATGGAATGGCGAGTTGGACCGCAAAAGCGAAAGAATACATCAAAAACGGCGAATACAGATATCTAAGCCCGGTATTCAATTTTGAAGCGGTCGACAAAAAGACGGGAGCGTGGATAGGCTGCGAGATCGAAAGCGTCGCGTTAACAAATACGCCGTTTCTTGATGAGCTTGAAGAGATAAGAGCAAATAAAAATTTTATGGCAAAGGAGAAAAATATGCCTGAAAACGAAAAAAATGGTGCGGATGTCGCTGCGCTAAAAGCGCAATACGACGCGCAAATCACCGCTTTAAAAGCGGAGCTTGAGACAAGCAGGAGCGAGGTTGCAGCGCTAAGCGAGCAGCTTGCGGAGAGTGCGGTAGAGGGTGCCATCATTGCAAATAAGCTTCCCGAGGGACAAAAGCAGTGGGCGCTAAGCTATGCAAAGACCGATTTAAACGGCTTTAAAGAGTTCTTAAAGGGCGTTACGCCGCCTCAAAAAACAGACTTGCCAAAGAACGATCTGTTTGCCAATAAAAACCAACCCCAAAACGACATCGACGTCGTTAAATTTGCATTAGGAGAATGAAAATGCCAAACGAAGGAAAGAAACCAAATACCATCGGAGACATAGTCGTAAACAAAATACTCGGCGTCAACGCGAAAGTGGAGACCACCAAAGCTTTGGAGTGCGGAGCCGTACTATTTAGCATTAATGGCGGCGAAAGCTTCGCTGCGGTAACAAGCGACAACCAAACCGCTACTATCGCAAATGCCGCTGCGGTATTCGGCGTGCTCTGCGATGGCGTAGAAGCTACCGGGAATGCCGACGTGCTGGTACTCGGCGAAGTTAAGCTTGCGGATGTAGCCGCAGAGCTAAAAACCGCGCTATTTAAGCAAAAAATAGTAGTGAGATAAGGAGAGAAGACAATGGACGAACTTTTAAAATACTTCACAGTTGATGCGATGACCGAGATCGTCAATCAGGTCAAAGCGGACCAAAGCTTTATTATGGACACATTTTTTAAAACATGGACGCCGACGCTTTCAAATTCGCACAATATCATCATCGAAAAAGGTGCGGGCGTAATCCTTGAGAGCGTCAGCGAAAACGGCGAGCATTTGGTGACGAAAAACCCGGATCAAACGATAGTATCCGTGCCGCTTCCTCGCTTTCCGCAATACGATACGCTTCCGGCAAGCGAGATGAATTTGCTGAAAACGCTCAATACCCAAAAAGAGCAATTGAAGTCCCTTTCGGCGGCTATCGGTAAAAAGCTTGCGAAGCAAAAAAGCAACGTTACCAATACGCTTGAGTATATGGCGGCAGGAGCCATATTCGGCAAGGTAATGGACGGCAAAGGTAACGTGCTTCTTTCTTTGACCGCAAACCGCAAAAAGATCACGATCGGAAGCACTACGAAGCTAATGACGCTGCTCAACGACATAGAGGCCGCTCAAGTCGACGTATTGGGGGCCGCGAAGCCGTATATAGCATTGGTAACCAGAGAGCTTTATGCGGAACTGCTTGCCCTTGTAGAAAAAGAGGAGCTTCTCAAGTCAAATTCAGCAAAAATCACCGATAAAAACAACGTATTGACGCTCGAGCTTTTCGGCAAAACCTTTATGCCTTACGATGCGACCTATGACAATACCAAGGGCAAGCCTACGCGTTATATGAGCGGCAAAAAAGGGGTAGTCGTACCGCTTGACAGCAATATGTTCGAAGTGATTTACACCAGGGCTAATCATACCGCAGCTATCGGCAAGGCTCCTACTAAATTCTTTGCGGCGGCTCCGGAAGTGCTTGATAAAGGTGCAGGCTGGGGCATCGTGAGCGAAAGTAGACCGATTCCCGTTTGCAATAGGCTTGATGCGATCGTTGAGCTTGAATTTGCATAAAAATCAATTTAAAAGGGCTCTAAGCCCTTTTAAATTAAAAACGACCGAACACACGTAAAAAATGTTTTAAACGTTTTAACATGCTTTTAATGCGCGTTAAAAGGCTTAAAAGATTTAAGGATAAAGCCCAATGATAACAAACGATGATCTACTTGAAGAAGTTTCGCACAAAGAGCTGCTGGAGCTTAGCGATTTTGAGGGAAGCGGCAGCATAAATCAAAGCATCATAGACGATAGCCTAAACGATGCGCTAGCATTCATCGCATCGTTTATAAGGATCCCGGCCAATCCCACCAAGCTTCTAAAAGATATCTGCGTTGATCTCACGATAATCGAGTTAAAAAAGCGCAACAACTTTCCGAAAGACATTCTAGCCGAGCAGATCGAAAAGATCGAGGGGCTGCTTTTGAAAATGGCTGCGGGTAAAATTCCGACCGATGAGAAGAAAGATGATACGCCGAGGCTTGCTTCAAGGGCATTCAGACACTACGAAAAACGAATGGATCTAAAGGACCTAAATGGCTGAGAAACCAAATATCAAAGATTTAGCACGAGAGTTATATCTGAAGGGCTTTAGCGTTGAGCGAATAGCTGAAATTTTAAATAAAAACGTAAAGACGATTAAGAACTACAAAGCCGGCAGTAATTGGGATGAGCTCAAAACCGCGAGCTATCTGAACCGCGGCGGCGAAGAGAAACAAAATATCTATCAAAATTTCATCGAAGAGATGCGCCTGGCGGTCAAAGATATCAGAGAGAGCGAACTGCCCGCGGGCAAAAAGGCCGAGGCGCTTTCAAAAATAGGCGACAGTTTCGTCAAGATGACCAAAGTAGCAAGCTACGAAAATCCGGCGGCATACCGCCTAAGCATCGCTAAAAAGGTCATTATGCTAGTAGTAGATAAATTTAAAGACGACGAGAACAAAGAGTGTATCAAAAAACTCGTCGAGCTCATCGAGAGCGAGAAATTTGTCAAAGCCATCGAAGAGCTTGACGTTTAGGATGATGTATGCTTTTTTCAAGAGATGAGCTAGATAGCTTTTTGGAAGACAGCAGAGAAGCGCACAAACAAGCCGGCGCCGTAGAACCCGAGCTTAGCAAGCTGACGCGCAAAGACTTCTACGACTGGCTGGAGGAGCTTAGCGGCGAGCTAAAAGAGCAGATTCATCTAAATAGCCCACTATCCCCCAAAGATAGAGCCGCTAGACTAAAGCGCGCCGAGCACGATTTTCTATATTTCGCAAAAACCTATTTTCCGCACTATTTTAGCATCGATAGCTCTTGTGCGCTTCACGAGGATCTAGCACAAATTTTTGAAGCTATGACGCAAAACGCAAGCGGCGACAAATATGTTCGAGCCGCGCCGCGCGGGCATGCAAAAACCACGTATTGCTCGCAGCTCTTTCCGCTTTGGTGTATTTGTTTTGCAAAGAAGCGCTTTATAGTGGAAATTTCGGACGCCGTGGAGTTGGTGGAGGGGTGTTTGGAGGCTATAAAGGCAGAGCTTGAAGACAACGCAAATTTAAAAATGGACTTCCCGCATGTCTGCGGCGCAAGCAAGAATTGGAAGATAGGCGAGTTCGTATCCAAAAACGGCGTGAAGCTCAAAGCATTCGGCTCCGGAAAGAGGCTGCGCGGCGTAAAATTCGGCGTTTACCGCCCCGATCTGGTCGTCCTTGACGATTTGGAGAACGACACAAACGTACGTAGCAAAGAGCAAAGAGACAAGCTCGAGGAGTGGCTCGATGAGGCGGTGCTTAATTTAGGCAGCGTCGACGGAAGCTTAGATGTACTTTACATCGGTACCATACTGCATGCCGACAGCGTGCTGGCGCGAAAGCTGAAACTGAAATTTTGGAACGCCAAAAAATATCAGTCCGTGATAAATTTCCCAAGGCGAATGGATCTATGGGAGCAATGGAGCGAGCTGTATCGCAATATCTCAAAGGACTCCAGCGACGAGTTTTATATGCGGCATAAAAAGCAGATGGACGAGGGCTCGCAGGTGCTTTGGCCTGATGCACTACCAATCCTAAAGCTCATGCAAAAGCGCGCTGAAAACCTAAAATCATTTAACAAAGAGCAGCAAAACGATCCGCGAAACGAAGCTCAAATCTTTACAAAAGAGGCTATGCATTTTTATCGCGAGCTTCCGAGATGCGATTATTTCGTTATGTATATTGATCCTGCGGGCGAAAAGAAAAAGAGCGACTATACGGCTATTACGGTGCTGGGCGTCAGCAAGATAGAAGCTAAAATTTACGTAGCCGAAAGCATTGTAGAGGTCATGAAGAGCAAGAAAACGATCAAAGAGATCCTTCGCCTAAACGGGATATATCGTCCAAGAATGTGCGCGATCGAAAGCAACGGCGGGCAGGAGTTTTTTAGGCAATGGATCAGAGAGAAGGCCTTTGAGGTGGGTGCGAAGCTGCCGCTAAAGGGAGTGAATAATACGGCCGCTAAGGGGCAGAGGATAGAGGAACTCGAGGTGCCGATCGATGACGGAGAGATAGTATTCCATCAAAGCCAAAGCTTGCTTATAGAGCAGCTTTGCGAATACCCGGAAGGCAAGCACGACGACGCACCCGACTCTTTGGCGGGAGCATACGAGCTTACAAAACTCAAAAGAAAGATAAAAAGGCGCAGTAGATGATATTTGAGAAACTTTTTAAGAATAAAACCGAGCAACCGCAGCGTAAAAAAACGGCAGTTGTGGCCCAAAACAGCACGCTGATCGATCTGATAATCAACACCGGCGTTTCCAGCATAAGCGATAGCGATATGGATATGATCCTAACAGATCTTACGGTTACGCAGTGCGACGTCAGTCGTAAATCCGTCACCGAGAAAAAAGAGATCCAAATCATTTGCGATGATGAGGAGATCGTTAAAAATTTCAAAGCCATTTTTAACCCGGATATCGTCAGTCAAATTCTCGAGACCTATCTTTACGGGCTCAATGTCTTTGAAATCAACTACAAAGAAAAAGACGGATTAATTTACCCGCGTCTCGTGCAGAGGGATTTTCGGCAGTTTAAATTTAACGATGCGGGTGAGTTTGTATTTGTAGCCGGCGGAAGCGAACAAGAGATCCCGCCGCTTAAAGTTATTTACGCGCTCAATCGCGCAAATTTTAGAAAAACATACGGTGACGGGCTTATTAAAAAGCTCTATTTCCCCGTCAAGATGAAAAATGCGAGCTTAAAATTTTGGTTTAGGTTTTTGGAGCGTTTCGGCTCGCCCTGGGCGGTTGCAAAAACAAGCTTCGATCCGGACGAGCTAGCAAACGAAGTACAGGCTATGCTTAGCGGCGACAGCGCAGTCATCGATACCGAAGAGGAGCTTACGCTGATTCAGCCAAGCTCAAACGTAGATTTTACGAGGCTTCCGACGTACCTAGACAATCAAATCAGCAAGGCGATTTTAGGCGCAAATTTGACGAGCGACATCAAAGAGGGTAGCTACGCCGCGGCAAAAACGCACAACGAAATCAGAGAGGATCTTGCCGCAAACGACGGCAAAATTTTAGGGTTCGTGATGAATAAGACGATCGACTTTTTTAAGGAGATCAATAACTATAAAGGTGAAATCGAAGCGAAAATTTACGACGAGGACGCCCCGAACGCGGAGCGTGCAAGCAGGGATAAGACGCTATTTGATATGGGCTTTGTGCCGACCGCAAAATACATCACGAAGATCTACAATATAGAGCTGGACGAAAAGGCTATTAAAGAGCGTTTAAGTAGTGATTTAAAGGCGAATAAACGGGTTTTAAAGAACGCAAATAAGCCGATAGATCGCTTCGAAAAGGCTAGCAGCGAATTAAAAATCGATGACGGCGAGATAGAGGCTACATTAAATGAATTGATCGCGCAAAGCGAAACCTACGAGCAGGCGTTTGATAGGCTTTATGAGCTTTACGATCTGCCGTTTGATGAGCTTGAAAAATATATGTTTCGAGCTATCGCAAACGCAGAGATGATCGGATATACGGATGAATAGCGGCTTTAGCTTTCAAAAAGAGCCTACGGCGGTATATGAGTATCTGCAAGGCAAAAACGCTGAGATCCATTTTGATTATGATGAGATCATGCACGATGCGCATAAAAAAACGTTTACGATCGCAAAGATGACCGATTTAGATCTTCTAAAAGATATGCAAAACTCGCTCGCTCAAGCTTTTAAAAATGGAATCTCGTTTGAGGAGTGGAAGCAAAGCGTAAAGCCTATACTAGCCAAAAAGGGCTGGCTCGGTAGGATCAAGGTCAAAGATCCTAAAAGCGGCGAG
>NZ_CALHHT010000148.1 GCF_938031315.1 uncultured Campylobacter sp. | reverse complement strand
TAGCTCTTGCAAATTTAATCTCGTTAAATTTTACATTTTCAAGATACGGGACTCGGTACGTAAAAATTTGTAAATTTAATCCAAATTTGATCGCCAAATTTTAAGGCGCGGTATTTTTTCTTTAGACGAGGCGGAAACGACGGAGGCGAGGGAGCGTATGTAAAAATACGTGACCGAAGCCGACCGAGTTCCCAACGAAGTATAAAGAAAAAAGACAAGCTGCCATCAGCCTAAAATTTCCTTCTGCCAGTTCTCACCCCACACGGCATACGCCGCGCTCTCTTTCTCGTGCTCGCTCAGCCCCGAGATCGCGCGCGCAAACAAAGCCTTGTTCGCGGGCCCCTTCATTAGCGCCTTTAAGCTTTTGTAAATTTTATCCTCTTGATATGACGGCAGCCCTGCGACGATCACCTCTAAACTGCGCTCGCTAATACCGTAGCGATCGATAAATGCCTCGATAAATTTTATATGCGCACTCTGATGCTCGGCATCCACCGTCTCAAAGTAGCGCCGCGCGAGACCAAAGTATTTTTCGCTCTTTAGTGCGAGACCGAAAACTGCGTAGCTGCCGCTCATCAAACACTTTTCGCCATCCGTGTCGGCGTAGAACTCAAACTTGTGTCTTAGCGCCTCGTTCGCGTAAAGCTCGAGCTCCCCATCCAGCCCGTGCGCGAGCGCGGCGGCGAAAAATCGGTGCGTGGGCGTGGGCGCAAGGCCTTTGATCGGCAGATAGGTTTTCTGCGCCTTGGAGCTAAGCTTTACGGCGTAGCTTGCAGCAAAGCCCGCTCGCAGCAGCTTTATGATAAAATTTAGCGCCTTTTTATACGCGTCCGCCGTTTCGTTTTTGATTTTCGCGCGAACCTGCGCGAAAACATCGTTTGCGCTACACTCCACGTCCGCGTCTTTAAATTTTACTAGCTCGCCTTCAAGCTCGCCCGTGCCGCGGTCCAGATAGCTTTGCGCCTGAGCTGAGCCGAAAATCTTCGCCGCGCACTCCAAATCCTTGCGCGCAAGATTCACATCCCAGCTATAGCGCTTAAATTTGATATTCCAAAGCGCCGCCCGCACGAAAAACGCAAGCTCGCCCGCGTCTACATTCTCGGGTGCAAAGTCCTTTTTAAGCTCGTAATCTTTACTCCAGCCGTCACCTAAAATATCGTAAAATTTCGGCAGGAATTTCTCCTCTTTCCAGCGCCGCAGATTATTCTCTAGCGCGATTATAAAATCCCCAAAAGCCGCCTGTTTTTGACGTCTTGCACCGCATCGATTACCTGCTCAAGCAGCGCCGTTAGCGCCGTTTCGTCGTAATCCATAAGCGAAAGATCGAAAATGCGGTCCATAAATACGAAAATCTCGCGGCCGTCTTTGATCTTTTTATCGCGGCGGATGATGATCTCGCCTATATAATCGTCCATTTTACGCCTTAGCTCGGCTTTTCGCGCAGTGTTTTCAAAATAAAATTTACGCTCGCAGCTGCGCTGCGCCAGGCTCCCGCTCGCGCCTTCAAATTTGACTACCAAATCCAGCTTATACGCAAAAAACGGCAGATTTGCTTCAGCCAAAGACTCTTCCTCCGCGCTCTTTGCGATGAGCGGGACGATAGCCTCAAACTCCTCGCGCTCAAGCTCGTCCACCTCGGGCGCATCGGCTCTGAAACTGTCCGCGTCAAAATCCTCAAGATAGAGCCTAATACGCGCTTTGCGGCACTCCACGCCCAAAAAATCAAAATACCCCTCCTGTACCGGGCATCGCGAATACGGCGCTTCGCCCTTGTACTGCGAGCCGAACTTGCCAGCGATCAGGCGCTTTAGCGCGTCTGAAATTTTGCCCGCTAGCGAAATT
>NZ_CALHHT010000147.1 GCF_938031315.1 uncultured Campylobacter sp. | reverse complement strand
AAAAATCGCGCTCCATTACCACCTCACAAAATTCCGCATCGTAAATGAGCGTATCTCGCTCACTTACTAATATAAATTGCCCCTTTAAATCGTCTGAAATTTCAATGCTAAAATCGCCGAAAGTGACATTTTTATTCTTATCATATATCGCGGAATTTAGCAGCCACGATCTAACGCAAATAGCGTAAATATAAAAAACTGCGCAAGCAGTAGGCAAGATCGCTCCTAGGCTCTTTATCCAGGACTTATCACCATAGTACTTACGTACAAACTCTATCCAATCGTCCTCAAAAATAAAAAGGCAAGCCGAAAACGCAAAAGCGAAAAGCAAATCTATCGCGCAGACGGCGCGGATGAACTTGTTCCCTTTATAAATTCTGCGCGAAATTCTAGTTCTCATTTTAGCGAATTTCCGGTTATCTCGCAGCAAGTAAGAAATCAGCATATCTTTCCTTTAAAATTTTGCTTATTTTAGCCAAAATAAAAAGATCTGTAAAATTACATTGCATACTGCGTTTGCGCCTCTTCGACGATACAGCCAGTAGATGGAAAGACACTACTAATGCAAGCGGTAAAAGGGCGAGCTAAATTAATAAAATTCCTACCGAAGGAGGAATTATGAAAAACACGGCATTCATCACGGGCGCTACAAGCGCTGCGGTCATCCAATACGCTGCCCGCCATTTTGCGACGGCCTGAGCGCGAAAAGTCCGCTTCTGCGAGCAAGTAGCCTGCGAGCGCTGCGGTCGCGATCATCGGCTACCGCCCGTCGTCACGTGCCGTAGGTGCCGTCGTCGGGCGACGCCTCCGCCGCGCGATACCCATCCACCGCTACTAACCGCCCGCACGACAACCCGTCGCCGCCAATCGCTCCGCCGCTTTGTCGCAGTACTGAACCCAAACCGAACCGCTAAATTTTAAATTCTACAAAAGTCTCATCGCGTGTAAATTTTAATTCGGCAAATGCGCAAAATTTAGGTAAAATTCCACGCAAACGCTTTGACGACCAAAATTTAAAAGGGCAAAGATGACGAATTTCGAGTACGCGCGCCGCATTGACGAGGCTGCGGGGCTAGATTTAAGCTTAGATTGTGAAGAGATCGATCTGCAGGATAAGCTTTACGGACTTTTTCAGTGCTTTATGCCTGACGGCGTCGGCGTAGAAGCGGTGTTTGCGCCGCTGCAAAACGGCGAAGCGCTGCAAGCGCGCATAATGCCGATCTACGCAGTCACGGCGCAGCGGACGCAGGAAGCGTTCGATCAGGGCATGGCGCCCGGGTATTTTTGCCCACCGCAGGATCCGAAATTTGGTGGCGAAGCGCTTAAGAGCCTAGCTTTAGCGCACGTTCAAAATTTAAAAATTTTCGCCGAGTTTCTAGGCAAGAACGAGCTTTTAAAAATGCTTAACGAAATAAAATTCGCTCGAGTGCAGGAGAGCTTTGATCTCGCGCATAACAAAGATGGGCTTGCGCACGCCGTCTATGAGGCGATCACGGAGTGGATGATAGACGCGCCCAAGCTCGATATGAAGCTATGGGTGCTCGGCGAGGCGTACTATTCGATCAACTGCGACTACCTGCTAGCTGCATACTTGCAGTATCCAAACTACGCGCAAAGGCCGCAGGAGGACTTTTTGAAGCCCTACTTCAAGCTGTATCTAGCGGGACGGCAGATCGCGTTTGAGCGCGGCGAGGTCGTGGTTTTTGCGCACTAAATTTACGCTGGTAAAGGAAGCAAATGCGCTCAGGCGGCTACGAAAGGCTAAAATTTAAACTAGGTGAGTATCTTTTAAAGGAGATCAAGCGTAAATTTAAAGAAAGATTCGGCGAGGCGTGCTTTAGGGGCAACATAACACGCACAAATACCGCGCGCGAGGGGATTAATATGATTTGCGTTCGAGGAGATCGCACAATAAGCCAGAGAGAGGGTTTGCACGAAAGTACCGCGCAGATCGCTCTAAACCGCCTAGCGGCGGTGCGCCGCAAAGAAGGCGACAACGTGCGGTAATAGGTGCGGCGCGGGCGGCAAAACCTTTCAGTGCCGAAACTGCAAGGGCAATGACGATGCTTCGACGAGTTGCAAGAGCAAAACGATAAGCTCGTGTGCCGTAGCCGCAAGGAAGGTGGCGACGCAGCAAAGCTCTTTTTACTGAGAATATTAAAATTCCAAAAGGGGGAAAAATGAGAAAAATTCTACTACTGACGGTTCTGTCCGTCGCCGCATTTGCGGTGGATGACGCGACCAGGCAGCATAATGCCGAGCTTTTCGGCATCTGGACGCTGGTGC
>NZ_CALHHT010000146.1 GCF_938031315.1 uncultured Campylobacter sp. | reverse complement strand
TTTGGGGCGGGAAGGGGAGCGACCTCGCAATTCAAGCCCCCTTCCCGCCCCAAGATTACGATATCACGAGCTAAAATTTAAACGGAATTTTATAAGGTAAAGCGACGCTTTAAATTTAAGTTGTAAATTTATCAGTTAAATTCCAAAAAATTTATGCATATTTATGTTGACGTTGTGTGCCATACATGACCAGTAAGGGGGGCGGCGCTCGGAGTTAGCGGGGCGCTCCCCTACCACCCCCATCCGCGCGACGCTAGCGGTGCAGGCTACTCCTGTGTTTAATTCTAATGGAACAAACAAGCGTAAAATTCCGCGTGTCGTATTCAAGCTATATTAAAATTTAACGCGAGCTGAAAGCTCGCCCCTTGAGCGTGCCAGGGGTTAGGGGATTTTAAGGGAGAAGGGGAGCGCCTCGCAAAACGAGCGTAGCGACGCAAGGCTTAGCCTGGCGGCGTTTCTTGCGAGCGCAGCGAAGCAGAGTAAGTAGCGCCCCTTTCCCCTTAAGAGAAAACGCCGCCACGACCTAAATTCTAGATGCAAAATTCTACATAGAGAAATTTCAAATTTATTATAAGATGAAATTCTATTTTGTAAATTGTTACAAAATTTTATGATATAGCCTAGCGCTTGGGTGCATTATGCGCAATATTCGTAAGGGGGCGGCGCTCGGAGTTGCGAGGCGCGCCCGCCCCCTTACCAACTCCCACCCGCGCGACGCTAGCGGGGCGAGCTACGCTCGCGTTAAATTTAAACTGCGGACTGCGTCCGCGCTTATTTTACATTGCGGCTACGCCGCATGAAGTTTTAGCGAAAAGCCAAGTTACAAATTCTGCGGCGAAATTCTATGTCTAAATCATTCGCGCTGGCGTCTAAAGCGAAAAGGCCTTTGAGCCTAAGCCTAAAGCGAGACGACCTTTGAGCCGAAGCCCCCTTCTGCGGGCGTGCCGTCGCGAAACCCCTTGACGCTTGGGTGCGATTTTAAAAACTCCTTGACCGCGAACGCGAGCTTGCCCGTGCCGATGCCGTGCTTGACGATGATCTCATCAAAGCCCATCACGAGGCTTTGGCTGATAAATTTATCAAGCCTGCTGATCGCTTCCTCGGCGCGCAAGCCGTGCAGATCGAGCACGAGCGATGCAGAGGTGGGCTTTTGCACCTTGATGCTGATGTTTTTTACGGGCGCGGGCGCCGCGCCGCTGCGCTTTAGCTCGCTAAGCGGCACGCGCAGCCTGATGCCGTCGCTTAGCATCAGCGCCTGGGTTTTGCTAAGCGATAAAATTTCGCCCTTGATCTTGCCGTATTTGACGCGATCGCCCACCTTGAAGCTTTGCGGCTCGGGCGTGCTGAGTTCGGGCTGCTGCACGGCCCGTGCGAGCTCGTTTGCGCGGTTTATGGCGCGCTGCTTTTCACGCACGTCGCTTAGGCTCACGCTGCGTTTGGCCTCCGAAATGGCGCGGTAGTATTCGTTTTGCAGCCTTGAAAGCTCCGCCTTCAGCTCGCTTTGCGCGCGCTCGCGCTGATCTTTTAGCGCCTCGCTCAACGCGTCTAATTTCTCCTCTTTTTGCTGCGTTTGGGCTAGTTTTTGTTTTAGCTCAAGCTCTAAATTTATCGCTTTTGAGATCGCTTCGTTTAAATTTTCTTTGCTCTCGCCGTAGTTTTTGCGCGCCGCGGCGATCAAATTTTGCGCTATGCCGTAGCGCAGCGCGGTTTCAAAGGCGTAGGATTTGCCGATCGTGCCCTTTAAAAACTCATATTTCGGCGCGCTGTTTTTCTCGTCGTAAAGCGCCGCCAGCAGCTCCACGCGCGGATCCTTCGCTAGTAGCATCGCCAGGCGCTTGTGATGCGTGGTGATGATCATTTTTACATCGCCGCTTATCAGCTGCTCGATCATCGCGCCGTATAGGCTCGCAGCCTCCTCAAAATCGGTACCCAGCTCGATCTCATCGACGCCGATTAGAATTTCTTTGCGCCCGAAAAGCTTGCTAAAGGCAACCATCCTGCCTGCAAAGGTCGAGATGTCGTTTTTGGAGTTTTGCGGATCCTCCATTATGAGCTCGAACTCTTTAAAGGTGCCGATGCGGCTGAGGCTTGCGCGAATAGGCATCGGAAGGAGGTACTTAGCTAGCAGCGCCGCGCTTAGAATGCTTTTTAAAAGCATCGATTTTCCGCCCGCATTCACGCCGGTGATGAGTAGAATTTTGCCGCTAAATTCCACGCTCACGCGCTTTGGATTTTTAAGCGCGGGGTGGGCGAAGCTATCTAGGACGATGTCGCGCGAGGGCTCAGGCAGGACGAACTCATAATCGCTCGCTCTTGCCATCGCGGCGCGCGCAATCAGCGCATCGATCGCGTCGAAGGCGGCGTTTATAAATTTCAGAAAAGCTAAATTCTTATTGAAAACCGCGCTGATCTGCTTGCAGTGCTCGAAAACGATCTGCTCCTTTTTATCCAAAATCGCGCTTTGAGCGGATTTCAGAGCCGCGATCGCGTCTGGAAGCACGTAAAAATAGCCTCCGCTTGAGCGCGCTACGACGCTGCCTTTTAGCACGTGATTAAAGCCGCCGCGTACCAGCAGAGCCTCGGTGTCGCTTATGTAGTGGATCTGCGTGTCGGCGAGATAGGGCGAAAGGGCTTTGGAATAGATCAGCCTTTTTAGCGTCTGCTCGATCTCGCCCTTTTTTATCTTAAACGCTTCATTTAGCGCGCCGAAGCGCTCGTCTATCGCGTCGCGAAAGCCGCCCTGATCGTCGAAATAATCCTTTAATTGCGCGATGGGCGCAGGAATTTCGATCTTTGCAAGCCAAGCGGCGAGTTTGCCCTCAAAAGGCTGCTTTTTGAGATACAGAAAATATCGGACGATCTTGCTGAATTCGTAAATTTCGCTGATATGAAGCACGCCGTGCTTGCAGATGCGCATCAGCGCGTCGTCTAGGTTTGCAACGCTTTCGCACTGCGCGAGATCAAATTTCGTAAGCTCCGAAATTTTTTCAAAATTTAGCTTGCTATCGCCGCTTAAAAACAGCGGCTTTTCGCGCGCCAAAAAGCTTTTAAATTTGGCTAGATACTCGCTCAAATCGAGGCGCGTAAAAAGTTCGTCACTGATCATAAACGCACTCTTTGATTTTATAAGTTTTACCCTTAAACTCCGCGCCCGCGCTTTTTTTGGCGATGAAAGCGCCCAGCGAAAAGGAGTAGGTGAAGCTCTCTCGCGTTACGATCTGCGCGGAGCCTTGCTCTTTGTCTGCGGCAAAATTTTGCGTAGTTTTAGAATTTTGAGCGGAGCTTTGAGGATCGGAGATTTGCGTGTCGCTTTGTCGCATGGAATTTTGTGGCGCGAGGCTCTGCGTATCGTTCTGCTGCGTAGAATTTTGCGAAGTAGGGCTTTGTGCGGAATTTTGCCCGCTCGAGACGGCGCCGTTTACTTGCGCGGCGGAAGCCTGCTCGTTCGTTTGAGCAGTGGAGCTTTGTGTGGCAGAAGCGGTCTTGTCCTGCTCTTTTAAATTTGCTTCATCCGCTTGCGAGCTTAAATTTTTCGCATCCGAGCCGCGCGTTTCAGAAGCGGAATTTATCGCGCCGCCGCATCTTAATCTGGCGCCTGCATTAAATTTAAACACCATCTCCTCCTCAAGCTTGGCGGAGCGCTCGCTCGCGCTTTCATAAAAATACGCCCCCGCGCACAGCAGCACGATCAGCGCCGTGGCGATGATTTTAGCCCTTTTGCTTAAAATTTCGTCCCGCACGAAAAAGATCGCCGCGATAAATAAAAATGCGAAAATAAATATTAAAAATCTCAAATTTTATCCTTGTTCGTCCGCAGCGGAGTTTGTCTAATAAATTCGGCGAGAGTTTTCAAGTCTAAAATTCTCCGCGTAGCTGATAGGTGATGTCGCCTGCGCCAAATCCGATCACGAGCCCGTCGTTTATGATGTGGCGGACGCCGAAAATATCGCTAAATTCTATCTTTTCGCCGTTTCTAAAGACCCGCTCGGTAAATAGCGCGCCGAGCCCCTTAAACTCCTCTTTCAGATCGATGCCGTTGCTAGGCTCGCCCGCGGCATAAACGGGCAGCACCACGAGCTCTTCTACGCCCGCAAAGCACTCCTTAAAAGCGTTTAAATTCGCCTTAAGTCTGCTGAAGCGGTGCGGCTGAAAGATCGCCGTGATCTTGCTAAGCCCTAGCAAGCTAGCGTATTCGCGCGCGCTTTGCAGCGTCGCTCTGATCTCGGTGGGGTGGTGGCCGTAGTCGTCTATGAGCACGAAGTTTGGGGTAGCGCACAGGATGTCGAAGCGCTTTTTGATCCCTTTGTAATTTAGTAAATTTTTACGGATCTGCTCTAGCCCCGTCTCGCACGCAGCGGCTAGGATCGCTAGCGACGCGTCTATGGCGATGTGCCTTCCTAGCCCGTAAACCTCGAAGCGTCCGAGCTCTTTAAGATTAAAACTCATAAACGGCTGATGATCGCGTAGCAGCACCTTTAGATCCGTTATATCGCGCGAAGGAAAGAGCTTGATACAGCCGAGCTTGATGGAGCTTAAAAACTCATCCTCGGCGTTTATCACGCGGATCTTGGCGCGCTCCAAAAAGCCGCGATACGCCGCGTGAAATTTATCCAAATCGTTGTCGTAATGATCCATATGCTCGGGCTCGGCGTTGGTTACGACCGCGACGTAGGGGTTGGAATTTAAAAAGCTAGAATCGCTCTCGTCGGCTTCAAAGATGATGTTTTCGCTATTTTCATATTTCATATTCGAGCCGAACTGCTTGGAGATCGCGCCGATGATGACCGAGCCGTTTATCAGCGCCGAGGTTATCGCGCTCGTGGTGCTTTTGCCGTGCGCGCCGGCGACTGCGAAGACGCGCTTGTCTTTTAGCACGAAGGGCAGGGCCTCCTTGCGCGAGAGGCAGACGATCCCTTTTTTGCGCGCGGCTTGCAGCTCGACGTTGTCCTCTTTGATCGCGGCGGAGTAGATGACGATCTCCTGATCCTTGATCGCCGAAGCGTCGTGCGGCGTGATGATCTCCATACCGTCCGCTCTTAGCTTGTAAGTCGTCTCGCTCTCTTTGATATCAGAGCCTGAGATGATAAAATTTTTCTCGTGTAAAAATCTCGCTAATGCCGATATCCCTATGCCGCCGATGCCGATAAAATGAACCTTTTTCACCTTTGTCCTTAAATAATATAATAGATAATTACGTTTAAATTTTTAAATCCCGCGCCGGCGAAATTTAAAAATTTAAACCATTTCACGCCTTGAAATTTGCCTCTAAATTTTACGAGCTCGCCGCGTCGCGCAACCCCGTCTCGCTACTTTCGAAAGTGCTTTTAAAATTTAGCGATCTAAATTTGCCTTTAGAATTTCGCCTTTTAAAATTTGAGCGCTCGAAATTCCGCCTTGAAACGAGAGCGCTTAAATTTTACGGCTCAAACTCGCCGTTAAAACCTCGCGGCGAGCGGGACGTCGTTTGTCGTCGCGCCCACCCCATCGTTTCGCGCACCGAAGCCGCGTAAATTTTAATAAATTTCATCGCGCGCCGACTTTAAATTTAACGCCCGAAATTTCGCCGCTTGGGCTTTGCGGCTAAATCTATTCGCCGCTTTGCGCTTTAAATTTAGCCGATAAATTTACCCGCATAAATTTAAAATTTCATCGAAATTTTAAATTTCAGTGCGCCCGTTGATCGCCTTTATTAGCGAGAGCATATCGACGTTATCTAAACTCACGCCCGTAGGCACGCCCTGAGCGAGCTTGGTAAATTTCAAACCCAGATCCGCGAGCTTGTCCTCGACGTAAAGCATGATCCCGTCGGAGTTGATGCCCGGCGTCAGCGCAAATATCAGCTCGCTCGCGCCGTTTCGGCTCACCATCTCGCGCAGCGCCGCGATTTTATCTTCGTCAGCGGCGTCTAGCACGAAGTAGCGACCGTTGTAAATTTTATTACTCTCTAAAATAAAGATGTCTTTTGGATTTTCGACGATGCAAATTTTATCGCTTTCGCGCTCCTCGTCGGCGCAGTATTCGCAGATCTCGCCCTCGCATACCGCACCGCAGATGCGGCATCTGTGCAGTCCGCGCACCGCCTCTTCGATATTGTGCGCTAAATTTAGCCCTAGGAAGGAATTTTGCACACTTACGTAGTAGGCAAAGCGCAGGGCGGACTTTTTGCCCACGCCCGGAAGCTTTTCAAAGCTTGCGACGAGCTCTTCGAACCTGTCTCCGCCGCTCATATAGCGCCCTTCGGCGAAAAGACGATCGAGAAGTAGTGTGTGCCGTCGCTGTAATTGTACTCGAAGCGGAATTTGTGTAGCTCGCAAATTTTATCGATGATGTAAAGCCCAAGCCCCATGCCGGTGGCTTTCTCGTCTTTATTTCTGATAAAGGCTTGCTTGTAATGTTCGAATGATTTTGCAAGCGCCGCGCCGCGGTTGGCGACGCTTACTTTGTTTTCATCGCAGATGATGCGGACTTTTTTATCGCTGGAGTATTTTAGGGCGTTATCGATTAAATTTTTAATCGCCAGCGCAAATAGCCCGAAATCCACGTTTATCACCGCATCGCACTCGATATCCGTGCTAATGAGCTCGTCCCAATTATCGAGCATCGACATATCTTTTACTTGCTCTAAAATGAGGCTGAAATGATAATCCTGATAGTTGAGCGAGTAGCTTTTTGAGAGCAGTTGCTCGATTTTGGCAAATTCGTTGATTAAAATTTCAAGCCGCTCAAAAACGTTTACGAGTCGCACCTTTTGAGTCTCGTCCTCAAGCATCTCCGTAATGAGCCTGCCCTTGCCGATCGGGGTTTTGAGCTCGTGCATGATGGTGCGCAAAAACAGCTGGCGCGAGCGGATCAGCTCTTGAATTTTGGCAATCGCGTTGTTAAATTCCTGCGCGACCTGCCCGATCTCGTCCTCGCTATGCGTGGCGGCTAAATTTACGTCCAGGTTGCCCTGGGCGAATTTTTTGATATTTTTGCTTAGTTTTTTTAGCGGCGTGAAGCTCTTCATGATCGACAGATAAAGCGAAACTAAAACCGCGACGGTGAGGAAAAACCCAACCCAGAGTGGATCATTTAAATTTTTGGTGCCGATACTTTCAAAAACGACGATGAAGGAGTTGTTTTTGATATTTAAAAAGAGCGAGTTGTTATACTCGACCGAGCTAAACTCCCCGATCGAGGTGTCTTGGACGAAAAATTTCTTCCCGCTGGTGCCGATATTTTGGATAACGTTTTTATCTTTGACGAGCTCGAGTCCGAAATTTGAAAAATACTGCTCGATGTCGCTAGGCGGGGTGTTGCGTTTGTAAAGCTCAAGTAGATAATTTACCGCGTTTATCTGGTTCGCCTGCATCGCCCCCAGGGCTTTGCTCATCTGGATGCGCCCGAAAGTGATAAAAAGCGTGCATACCAGAATAAGCGCGATTACGAAAAATACGGTGATCTTCGTGATTAAGGAGTGTTTCATCCGATGAGCTTGTAGCCGATACCGCGAACCGAAAAGATATGCTTAGGCGCTTTGGAACTGTCGCCGATTTTGGTGCGTAGGCGTCCGATGATGACATCTAGGCTCTTTGAGTCCTTATCTTTTAGGCTCTTGCAATGGTATACGAGCTGCTCGCGAGATACCGAAAAGCTATGCTGCTTGATGAGGTATTCTAAAATTTCATACTCCGCAGGCGTTAACACGAGGGACTCCTCGCCGAAGTAAATTTCATGGCGCTTATCGTCGATGCGAAATACGCTATCCGTGGCGATTTCTTCCTTTTCGCTAGCTTTTTTGTAGCGGCGGATGAGGCTCATGATGCGCGCGTGCATCTCTTTTGGATCATAAGGCTTCGGTAGGTAATCGTCCGCGCCGATCTGAAGGCCTACAACGCGATCGCTCACGTCGCTTCTAGCCGAGCTGATGATGATCGGAATGTCGTATTTCTCGCGGATCTCTTTGCAGACTTCAAGTCCGTCCATCCCAGGAAGCGTAAGATCCAAAATAAGAAGATCGTAGTTTTTAATCCCTGCGCTAATGCCCAGATACGGGTCTTCGAAGTTTGTAACTTGGATGTTAAATTTAGCTAGATATTCGGTTAGAAGCTGTGCAAACTCGCTGTCGTCTTCTATCATCAATACATTTATCATTTTTTATCCTTTGCATCGTTGATTTGAAATTTTAAATATTGCATTATACATAAAAATAGTTAAGTCTTAACTTGCGTTTTATTAAATTTAGATAAAATTGCCCCTTTTGTATAGTTCAAGGAGAATTTCGTGGAAGAAGATTATTATGAAATTTTAGGCGTGGCGCGCGATGCCGACGCCGAGACGATAAAAAAGGCGTTTCGAAAGCTCGCTTTGGAATTTCATCCCGACCGCAACCAGGGCGACAAGGAATCGGAGGAGAAATTTAAAAAGATCAACGAAGCGTATCAAATTTTAAGCGACGATCAAAAGCGCAGGATGTATGATCGCTACGGCAAAGAGGGCATCAGCGGCGCATACGGCGGCGCGGGCGGCGGAGGATTTGATTTCAGCTCGATTTTCGGCGATTTTTTTGAGCAGGCATTCGGTGGAGGCGGTCGCTCACGCCCTAGTGATCCATACGGCATAGATACCGAACTGGCCGTAACGCTGGAGTTTAAAGAGGCTTTAGAGGGCGTTCACAAGGAAATAAAATATAAGATCAAAAAGCCGTGCTCCACCTGCGACGCCACCGGCTCGAAGGATAAAAAAAGACACACCTGCTCCGCTTGCGGCGGTACCGGGCGCGTCGCTGTAAGGCGCGGATATATGAGCTTTATCCAAAGCTGCTCCGAATGCGGCGGCACGGGCGAGATCGTAAAAGACAGGTGCAAGGATTGCGGCGGCAAGGGCTTTACCGAAGAGGACGTG
>NZ_CALHHT010000145.1 GCF_938031315.1 uncultured Campylobacter sp. | reverse complement strand
CGAAAAGCGAGCTTATGACCACCCAAAACAGAAATATAAATTTAAAAACCTTGCGTAAAACGAACTTTAACGTCTTCATTATTATCCTTTCAATCTAAAGCTTAAGCGGAATTCCGCCTTCGAATCCGCGGATTAAAATTCCGCGCGGGATTTCGCTTATGAAATTTTGCGCTTTTTCAGTCTGCGGCGGAATTTTAAGACAGAATTCTGTGGCGAAATTTTGCTGCGAAATTCTATTACGAAAATTCGGAGATGAAATTTCACGATGAAATTTCATAGTTAAAATTTCACGGCAGAGCTGAGAAATCAATTCCCGCGGCAAAATTTCACGCCTTAAAATTTTAAGAAAGTATGAAATTTCTTATCTGATCGCAGATCGCCTCTTCGGACTGTGCGGCGTCGATTTGCAGGGTCTGAACGCCGCACGCCGCGCATGCCCGCGCCATCAACTCCTGCACGCGCATTAGGTATTTTAGCCCGCGAGCCTCGATTATATCGCTGCTAGCGCGCGTTTTAAGCCGCCGCATGACGAGCTGTTCGTCCGCTGAAAACAGCACGATTTTATCTGCAAATTTGCCCCCAAGCGCAAATTTATTAAGCGCGATAAGCTCGCTAAGATCTGCGTTTTCGTCGTTTGCCAGCGCATAGGCAAGCCCCGAGATGAAGCCGCGATCGCTTAGCACGAGCCTGTCCGCGCTGCCCTTTATCACGCGCTCGTAGTGCTCGGCGCGGTCTGCGAGAAATAAAAGCAGCTCGGCGCGCTTTGAGATTTCGCCGCAGGCCTCGCGCAGATTTACGCTGCCGCGCGACCACTTAAAATCCTCGCCCAAAACGAGGCTTCGCACCGCCTCGCCGAGCTTCGTGCCGCCGGGCTCCTTGGTCACGATCGCCTGCGGGAAAGCCGCCGCTAGCCGCGCTATCTGCGTGCTTTTGCCCACGCCGTCGATACCTTCGAATATTACATACATTTTTCGCCTTTAAATTTGTGCGGTATTTTACAAATTTATAGCTAAATAGCGGCTTTTTTAAATAGCTGGACGCTAAATTTCGCCTCCAAATCGGCTTTTGCGCGAGCTTGTGCGAGCCGCTTTTTGATTTTTCGGCGTAAAATTTTATCGGGCGCTTTGCTCGGCTCTTACTCCTTGCGGCGCAGCTCGCGGTTAAATTTAGCGCTCGAATGGATGCGTTGCATAACACAGCGAGCGAGTAAATTTGCGCTTACGGACATGTACCGAGCGGAGAAGGCCGTTAGACGGGACATGGCGCGCGTCATGCGAGGTGGAAACGGAGCGGGGTATGCGCCCGGCAGAACAACGGGCGCTAGATAAACGAAAGGCGGCGCGTCGGTGAAGAAGGCAGTATGAGGTAGCGTATGTTTTTTAGTAAAAACAGATAGCGCGTCTGGAAGGCATCGGGCGCCGTATAAAGCATGGCATATTGTCCGATAACGCAATAGATGCGGCGACGGGCGGACGCCGCGTGCGATGAAAAATATAAAATCGCGGCGCCGATAAAATTTTTAGCCGCCGCAGATCATGAAATTTTGCCGCAATGAGCGAAGGCGCAAAGCTCGTCCTGTGCGCCGAAAGATGAAATTTTAAATTTTATCCTTTTACGCTAGCTCGGGATTTATTGCTATGAAATTTTTCCGCA
>NZ_CALHHT010000144.1 GCF_938031315.1 uncultured Campylobacter sp. | reverse complement strand
GTTTCCGCTTCCGGGACCATGATCGATAAACTGGCAAGAGCCTATTACTGAAAGCGCTGAGAGCTTACTAACTCCAGTTCTAATTAAAATAGGATATAGCGTAACCATTAAAAGTAACGCAAGTCCTGCGTGGGATGGGATAAAAAGGACGATAATCTGCACTACGAAGTAAGAAACTACTAGTAGCATATAAGGATTTTTGACCTTTTGAAGAGGTTTTTCAAATACCTTAAAAAGCGAGTAGCTTGCTCCTACGTGATCCATATACGCAGAAAATCCCGCTATACACATGAGAGTAAGGCCTAGGCCTGCGAGAGTAGAGGACATCTTTTGATTTATCACTTCAAATAGATCAAAAAATGCAAAATTTAAACTCTTTTTAGGTTCTATGATATCTCCTATCCCAAAAATAGCTGCTAGAGCTAGCAGCAAAAGACCGCTTATAAGTAAAGCTGCATGTGCGTTTACCTTCTTGTAAAGCATAAAAACTAAGAATGCTATGATAGCTAAGGCTATGATTAGTCCTAACATTGTTGTGTCCTTGTTATAGTGTTTGTTTAAATTTAAACATAAACGTAACGGATTTAACCCGAAACCTATGCCTTAGTACCCATGGCGCGTATGGTAATGAGCTAAACTAACCTTATTTTTTGGCGATTACTTCTATCTCTACCATAGCGCCTTTCGGTAGGTCTTTGACCGCAAAGGCGCTTCTTGCTGGATACGGCTCCCTAAAAAAGCCTCCATAAATTTCATTCATTTTGGCGAAATTTCCAATGTCTGATAAAAACACGGTAGTTTTTACGATATTTTCAAAGCCAAGCTTAAGCTCGCTCAATACGGCACCTATGTTATCAAGCGATCTTTTCGTTTGGGCTTCTATGCCTTCTGCAAGTTTGCCATCCGTAGGGTCGATCGGTAGTTGACCTGAAATAAATATTAGATCTCCACAGACCCTATAAGCGCTATAAGGACCTATAGCCTTTGGATATTTGCCCATAAAGCTCCTCCTATGCAATAAAATTTTATTAGTTATAAGGAATTTTACAAGATATAAGATAAATTTTTATTGAAATTTGAAGATAGTTAAGAGAAATTTATTATATTTTATTAAAGATTTAGGAGTTAGTACAAGTATAATCGCCTTTTTCTCAAATTTAAAAGAATTTGATAAAAAATTATTAAATTTAGATAAAATTTAATCAAAGCAACGACTAAGCATGTTGGTCAAAAAATTTTATACAATAACGTTAGTCGTTTTGATTTTTTTGTAAATAACGATAAACGCTCGGTTCTGAGATATTTAGATATTTGGCCACTTTGGGTATCGATCCCTTGACGTTGAAAATTCCGTTTTCATAAAGCTTTTTAATACACTTAGCTCTATTTTTAGGCTTTGTATCGCTCGCGTTTAGATCATGCCTTTTTAGTATATCCTCTATTATCTCTTCTATATTTTCGCTAAGTTGCTCTATTGCGTCTTGAGCGCTTGTTTTGGTATCTTGTGCAGTTAAATTTGCAAGCTTTAAAAGATCGTTTGAAAGCTTTTCAAATTTACTTCCGTCATAATTTATACATAGCATTCCTTCGATATTTTGTCCATTTTTTATAAAAAAGGTCGAGCCG
>NZ_CALHHT010000143.1 GCF_938031315.1 uncultured Campylobacter sp. | reverse complement strand
CGTCGTAGCTTAGCGCATCCGTCATATCCGTAGCGATGAAGCCCGGAGTTATGCAGTTGAAGCGGATGCCGCGCGCCGCGCCCTCTTTTGCAAAGCTCTTACTCATCGCGATCATTCCGCCCTTGCTCGCGCTGTAATTGACCTGCCCGGCGTTTCCCATTTCGCCGACGATCGAGGCGATGTTTACGACCGCGCCGAAGCGCTTTTTGCTCATTAATTTTAAAGCTTCGCGGCAGCCGATGAAGGCGCTGCTTAAATTTGCTTCGATCACGCCCATGAAGTCTTCCAGCTTCATCCTAAGCGCGAGCTTGTCGTTCGTGACGCCCGCGTTATTTACGAGATAGCTTAGTTCGCCGTCGCTTTGCGCGATCAGGGCAATCGCCTCGCTAAATTCCGCCTCGTTCGTCGCGTCAAATTTTATCACGGCGCCCTCTCCGCCGTTTGCGCGGATCTCCTCTAGCAGCGCGTCGGCTATCTCGGGCTTTGAGCGATAATTGATCCATACCTTAAGCCCGTAGCCCGCTAAAGTCCTTGCAATCTGCGCGCCGATACCGCGGCTTGCGCCCGTGATTAAAACATTTTTCCCGCTAAATTTCATACTTGTCCTTTTGTTAAAATTTTAATCTCTAGCGTAAATTTATCCAAATTTACCTAAATTTTAGCAGTTTAAATCTACTCGCGACCTGCGCCGTTTAAATTTCAAAATAGCGCCTCGTCCATCTCCGCGGGCTTCGGTAGCCCCATTAGCTTTAGCACGGTAGCTGCAACGTTACTAAGCCCAAGTCCGCTTTTTAGTTCATGCACGCCGCGTCCCAGCACGAAGCAAAATACGTCAAAGGTCGTGTGGTTGGTTAAAATTTCGCCGTCAGCGTCTCGCATCGCCTCGCAGTTGCCGTGATCGCTAATCTGCACGTAGGCGTAATCGTGCGCCTTCGCCGCGCTTAAAATTTTACCGATGCACTCATCCACCGCTTCGACCGCCTTTATCGCGGCATTGTAGTTGCCCGTATGGCCGACCATATCGCCGTTTGCGAAATTTACGACGATGAAATCGATCCCCGCTTCGATGCCGCGGATCACCGCATCGCACACCGCGGGTGCGCTCATCTGCGGCTGCTCGTCGTAGGTTTTTACTTTCGGGCTCGGGATCAGCACGCGAGTTTCGTTCGGCAGCGGCTCCTCGACGCCGCCGTTAAAGAAAAACGTCACGTGGGCGTATTTTTCGGTCTCGGCGGTGTGAAGCTGCGTAAGACCGGCGTCTGCGATCACTTCGCAGAGCGTGTTTTTAAGCACAGGCTTCTCAAAAAGCAGAGGAAATTTAAAGCTCGCGTCGTATTCGCTCATCGTGATTAAATTTTGCACGACGAACTTCCGCTTGAATTCGCTAAAGCTCTCATCGCCCAAAGCCGCGCAAAGCTCCCTAGCGCGATCGTTTCTAAAATTTATAAAAATCACTCCGTCATCCGCGCCGATACCGCTAAAGCCGTTAAAGCTCGCAGGCTCGATAAACTCGTCGCTCACGCCGCGCTTGTAGCTTTGCAGCACATACTCGCTAGGCGAAATTTCAAGCGGCGCCGCTTCGCCCATAAGCACGTCGTAAGCGCGCTTTACGCGATCAAAGCGCTTGTCGCGATCCATCGCGTAAAAGCGCCCGCACACGCTAGCAACTTTAAATTTAGCCTGTAGACGCTTTAAAAATTCCGCCCCGCTACTCGGCGAAACGTCGCGCCCGTCGGTGATAGCGTGCGCCCAGGTCTCGCAACCAGCATTCTGAGCTATCTCGCAGATCGCGTCGAAATGGCGCAGATGCGAATGTACGCCGCCGTCGCTGTAAAGCCCTATGACGTGCAGCCTGCGGCACTTTGAAAGCAGGCTTTGCAGCGCTTCGTTTTTCTCAAGCGAGCCCTCATCGATCGCGCGATCGATTTTGACTAGGTTTTGATACAGAATTCTGCCGCTTCCGATCGTCATATGCCCTACTTCGCTGTTTCCCATCTGCCCTTGCGGCAAGCCCACGGCAAGCCCGGAGGTGTGCAGCAGCGTATTGGGCACGTTTTTAAAAAGATAATCATAGGCGGGCTTTTTTGCGTTTGCAAACGCGTTAAATTTATCGCTCGCGTTAAAGCCGATGCCGTCGGTGATGAGTAAAATCGTCTTTTGCCCCATTTTGGCTCCTAAATTTCGTCTAAATTTCGCCGCACAGGCCTTTTGAAGCAGGTCTGCGGCGCTGTTTTTACGAGCGGCATTATACTTTCTTTTGGCAAATGCGGCAAAATTTCATCCGCCCTAAAAGCTAAATTTTACCTCTTTTATACTAAAATGCGCGTTTTCATATAAAATTTCATAAAATTTAAAAGGCAAACTTTGTTTTATTATCTCTATCATCTTACGAATATAAATTTTTTCCAATACATCACCGCGCGCGCAGGAATCGCGTTTTTTATCGCTTTTTGTTTTTCGGTCTGGGCTATGCCGCGGTTTATCCGCTGGGCGCAAAATAGACACGCCGCGCAGCCCATCTACGAGCTCGCACCGCAAAACCATCAGAAAAAGAGCAAAACCCCCACGATGGGCGGGCTCGTTTTCGTTACCGCCGCGGTGCTCGCAAGCCTGCTGTGCGCCAAGCTAAATAACGTCTTCGTGCTCTGCGGATTGCTTTGTTTGGTGGGCTTTGGATACATTGGCTTTAAGGATGATATCTCTAAAATTTTAGGCCGCCAAAACCATGCGGGCCTTAGCGCGCGGGCTAAATTTGCGCTGCAAAATTTCTTGGCGTTTCTGATCGGAGCTACGCTTTATGCCTTCAGCGATCTGGGCGGAGAATTTTTCGTGCCGTTTTTCAAATACCCTCTGCTAAATTTATGGATCTTCGCGCCGCTGTTTTGGACAATCGTGATAAGCGCTAGCTCAAACGCGGTAAATTTAACCGACGGCCTGGACGGATTAGCAACCATTCCGTCGGTGTTTTCGCTCTGCACTTTGGGCGTATTCGCCTATCTTTGCGGGCATGCGATCTACTCGCAGTATCTCTTGCTGCCGCGTGTCGCGGGTGCGGGCGAGGTCTGCATCATCGTCTCGGCACTCATCGGCGCGCTGCTTGGGTTTTTGTGGTTTAACTGCTACCCCGCCGAAGTCTTTATGGGCGACAGCGGCAGCCTCAGCGTAGGCGCGTTTTTAGGATACTGTGCGGTCATCACGAAAAATGAAATTTTACTCATAATGATCGGCTTCGTCTTCGTCATCGAAACGCTCAGCGTGATCTTGCAGGTGGGCAGCTTTAAAATTTTCAAACGCAGAATTTTCCTGATGGCGCCGATACACCACCATTTCGAGCTTAAAGGCTGGGTCGAGAATAAAATCATCATCCGCTTTTGGATCATCGCGCTGATCGCAAATATCATAGCGCTGACGTCGCTGAAATTGAGATAAAATGCGAGCGCAGGTCAAGCGCAGTTTTTTGAAAGATGCGAGAGGAACGGCGAAATGAGCGAACTTGGCGCCGATGAGATAACTCAAATTTTATGGGGCGAAGGGGGAGAAAAATGAAAAAATCACTATTCGGCTACGGGCTTACGACCAAAGCGATCGCCGAGCACTGTCAAAAAGACGGCTGCTGGGATATCTTTGATGATAAATTTGAAATTTCTTCGGGCGCGCCGAAGCTGGACGAGTTCGGCAATGCGCTTTTAAACCCAAGCGAGTTTGATCCCGCCGCAAGCGAGCTTGAAATCCCAAGCCCTGGCTTTCCGCCGCATCACGAGCTGGTGCAAAAAGCACGGAATTTAATCAGCGAATACGATTATTTTGACGATTACAAAGGCCTTAAAATTTGGATCAGCGGCACGAACGGCAAGACGACGACGACGAAGATGATGCAGCACCTGCTCGAGCGATACGGCTCTCAAATGGGCGGCAACGTGGGCGTCCCGCTTGCAAAGCTAAACAAAAGCGCCAAAATTTGGGTGCTGGAGACGAGCTCGTTTACGCTGCACTACACCAAGCACGCGCATCCCGACATCTACGTGCTGCTTGCGATCACGCCCGATCATCTTAGCTG
>NZ_CALHHT010000142.1 GCF_938031315.1 uncultured Campylobacter sp. | reverse complement strand
GCCGACAACGAAGACGTGCTACCAAACATCATCTACTGGCTGCTTGGCAGCTTCGTGCGCGCAGACTACGACAAGCTCGTCATGCTTACCGCCGTTTCGGCGCCCTGCGTCGCGGCGCTCATCGCGATGCGGTGGAGATTTAACCTACTCAGCCTCGAAGACGGCGATCTAAAGGTACTCGGCGTAAACATCGTGCGGCTGCGCTCGGTCATCCTCGTCATCTGCACGCTGCTAGTCGCCGCGCAGGTCAGCGTCAGCGGAAACATCGGCTGGATCGGGCTTGTGGTGCCGCATGTAGCCAGGATGATATTTGGCAGCGATCACTTGCGCTCCATGCCCGCTTGCTTCGTCGCGGGAGCCGTTTTTATGCTCGCCATCGACGACGTATCGCGCTCAATCAGCTCTAGCGAAGTGCCGCTTAGCATCATCTCCGCGCTCATCGGCAGCCCGATATTCGCCATCCTCCTAAAAAGGAGCGCCGATGCGAACAGAAGGTAGTTTGCTCTCGATCAAAGACGCGGGATTTTTCTACGAAGAGGGTAAATTTCTTTTTAGAAATTTGAGCTTTGAGATTGAGCGCGGTCAAATTTTAGCGATCTTGGGGCTAAACGGTCAAGGGAAAAGCACGCTGATGTCGTGCATGATGGGAATTTTAAGCCTCAAAGAAGGCGAGCTTAGCACGCAGGCAAAATTTGGATTTTTGCCGCAAAGCTTTAGCGTGGCGTTTGACTACAGCGTGCGAGATATCGTGGCGATGGGGCGCGTGCGAGATATTTCGCTATTTTCAAAGCCGAGCAAACGCGACGTGCAGATCTGCCTGGACGCGCTTGAGAGCCTTGAAATTTCGCACCTGAAAAATAAGCGCTTTAACTCGCTTTCAGGCGGTCAAAAGCAGCTCGTGCTCTTTGCCAGGGCGATCGCGAGCAAGAGCGAAATTCTGTTTCTGGACGAGCCTGCCAGCGCGCTTGATATCAAAAACCAAGACCGCGTGCTAAGTCTCATCGTAAATTTAAAGCAAAAAAGTAGCGCCGGCATCGTTTTTACCACGCATCAGCCAAACCACGCTCTTGCGGTTGCCGATCGCACGCTCATTT
>NZ_CALHHT010000141.1 GCF_938031315.1 uncultured Campylobacter sp. | reverse complement strand
GATCGTGGTGTGGGCATGATTCATCGCCACCACGATTGAGCCGCCGCTGCTCGTGACCAGATCGCCGCCTACGTAGAGCCCCTTTGTGGAGGTTTGCAGGTTTTCATCCACGATCGGCACGCCGTTTGCGTCGTATGCGATACCGCATTTTTTCAAAAAATCGATCGGGCTCGTGCCGCCGATCGCATAGATCACGCGGTCAAACACCAGCTCGGTGCCGTCTTCAAATTTAACGAGCACCTTGCCGTTTTCGTTCTCAAGCGCCGCTATATCAAGGCCTAGGCGCAAGATGATATTGCCGTATCTGACCTCGTGCTTGATGTCGTTTTCGTTCGTCTCGTTTAGACGGGTAAATTTTGGCTTGCGATAGCAAAGCGTCACGACATTGGTTTTACACAGCGCTATGGCATATTCCGCGGCGGAATTGCCACCTCCGACGACTAGAATTTTTTCATTGATCGTGCATTTATCGAGATTTACCCGCTGTGTAATGGACGGCGGAATTTTATAGGCGGGCTTATTCGGTTTGCCCATTCTGCCGATTGCAATGATAACGTTATGCGCGCGGTAGCCGGCGCTTGCCGTGGTGATGCAGAACGGATCATCGCCGTGCTTTTCGATCTTTTCGACCTCGCTTTTGAAATTCGTATCGATCTTGTCGTTATCCAGCAGCTCGTCGAAGTAATTCAGTACGCTCTCCTTCGTGCCGGTTTCAAACGAGATCGAGCCGCGAGTTTCGCTATCCATCCCCTTGTATTCTTTATCTACGCGCTTTTTGTCCTTATAAAACTGCCTGATGGTTTGGGAGTGGTTGTCGCCCTTTTCGAGCAGCAATACGCGCGCTAAGCCATTTCTCTTCGCTTCGACAACCGAGGCGATCCCGCAGGGGCCGCCGCCGATGACGACTAGATCGTAAACGTCCGTCATAGCTTTCCTTTGATTCTTTAAATTTTGGGCAAAATTATAGTGAATTTTCCATTAAAAACAGTAGAATTTCCGAGCGATTTCGCGACTTAGTTTAAAATTTAGCGCTTTGCGGCAGGCGCCCAGGCTAAATTTAAAAAGATAAAATTTTTAGCTGAGTTAAATTTAAAATTTCACGGTGCCCAAATCTATTCGCAAAGCTCATGCAGCGGAGCAATGGAAGCGGCGGCAAGGGCGGCAAATTTTAAAATTTCACCGCCCTGGCAGGAGTTTTTAGTAGAAGCTTTAAGGCTAGTTAAAATTTAGCGTATACTTTATGCTAAAGTTAAATTCCGTATCCTTTTCGACCTTCGGGAAGCTGTCCTTGGTGCGCTCGACTGCGCTTAATGCGCCCTCATCGAGCGAATCGACACTCGAGGAAGACGCAACGCGAAGCCCCTTAACATCGCCGCTTGCCGTATAGGTAAAGCGCACGCCTACGATGCCCGTTTTACGCATACGCTGGGCATTTTTAGGATAGTGCGACTGCGCGTAGCGCGAAATGATGGCGAAAAT
>NZ_CALHHT010000140.1 GCF_938031315.1 uncultured Campylobacter sp. | reverse complement strand
TCGGTGATGAGATAATGTCCGCGCTGCTTGGAAAGCTTATCAAATTTCAAATTTGAAAATGCGAATTCCTGCAAACCGTTCTCTTTGATATCCGCTAGTGCCTTGCCCATCAGCACGTTTTCATCTTCCTGATTGGCGTGAATATTGTGTGCGTAAAGCCATGCCTCGCGCTTGCAGGTGATGTAATAATTCACAAGCGTGCCGGTAATTTGGTCTTTGCAAAACATTAGTCGAATACCTCTTCAGCGATCGTAAGTTTAGGCAGGAAACCATCAAATTTATTATAGAAATTGCCTGGCGGTAAAATATATCTGCCAAAATAATCTTTTAAAGTAGTTTTATAATCTTTTTTGAGTTCTTCTAGTAAATTTTTACTAACGGATATAGTATATAATCCCAAATCTTTTTCCGAATCTTTAATTTCTGCAATAATTTTAAATTTATCGTCATTTGATTGTAACAATTTATCCCGATTATCTAAAAACTTGTCGAAATGCCCACTATACTGCTCTACAAAAAGCGGAACCTTCCACTCCTGCTTTGGCATAAAATTTTCATTAAATTTTCTAAATAATGTTTGAAATTCCAGGTTTTTAGCGTATTGCAATAAATCTACGCTAGTAGTTTCATTCTTTGTACTTTCAAAATAGCTCTCTAAGACATTATAAATTTCGCTCTCTTTTATATTTTGCGATAGAATTTCCTTTATCTTATCCTCTTGTAGATCCGTATCGTGATATGGAAATGATTTACCTTCTAAATAATCAAAAACTATAACTTTTGCAGGCCTATCTGATAATCCTTCACGATTTACTCTACCCGCAGCTTGAATAATAGAGCCAAAGGGAGCGAACTCTCGAAAACCTATATCAAAGCTAAGATCGACCCCCGCCTCGATCAGCTGCGTTGCAATCAAAATAATCTTTTTACCACTACTTAATTTAACTTTTATCTCGTCAATAATCTCAACTCTGTGAAGTGGAATTTGGTGCGTAGTCAAAAGATAGACGCTATCTTTATTCTCGCTTTTGTTTTTTATGACTTCATATAGCTTTTTAGCTTTTGAGATGGTATTTACGACACAAAGCACACTTTTATCTTTATGGGATAAAATTTCATCTTTTAGGATGTCAAAATCGTTTAAATTTGGCTTATAAACGAGCTCATATCTATCCCTATCTCGCTCGTATAAAACAGGGCTTGAAAGCTCGGTAAAATTTTCAAGCTCTGCTGCAATATGAGGCATAGTCGCAGACATAAGTATAAAGTGGATATTGTATCTTTTTGTAAATTCATTAAAAGCGGCAGAAATCGGCTTCAATAAAACTCTTGGGATATTTTGTATCTCGTCTATTATGATAACACTATCTCGCAAAGTTTCTAGTTTTAAATTATCTCTATTGTGATTTGAAAAAAATACGTAAAATAGCTGATTGAAAGTCGTAACGATAAAATTCTCATGCCAAATATCAGCCAAAAATACTTTTTGCATAAACTGCTCTTGCTCATCTTCATTATCTTTTTCTTTATCTCTTTTACTACTTTTATAGCTTGTTAGGTGATGATATTTTAGTACGTTTTGATACGATATTATCTTTTGATATTCGTTATGTGTTTGATCTATGATAGAGGTAAATGGTATAGCTGTTATAACACGTCTTTTATCGCCTTTTATTTTAGCTATTTGCAATGCCAAATTTAGAGCCAAAAACGTTTTTCCTATACCGGTGGGCGCTTTAATCAAAAACTTATCTTTTTGCGTATTATGATTAAAATTTTGAAAAATAAGTTCCTTCGCTTTTGTTCTGTATTTGTTTTTACTGCCAGTTTGCTTTGAGGTTATAATATCTTCTATCTTATTAAGATAAAGATCTATTTTTTCTTCACTTAAAATTTCTACATTTTTATAGGATTTAGAAAAAATAGCTTCAAATTTATCTGCCAAAATAAGCCTCGAATAGCGCTTCTTAAAAATAAAGTAGTTATCTAAAATTTGGTATTTTTCCAGCTCGGCCTCTAAATCCAAAAAACAGTCAATAAAATCATTAACATCGGGCTTTATCTCTAAATTCGATCTACAAATCACTTCATCTATCTTTTTAAATTTATCTTTTAAAATTTCTCTACTAAGCTTTTTATCTTCTAAAGCCTTCTTCGTGCCGCCATTTCTGTTATA
>NZ_CALHHT010000139.1 GCF_938031315.1 uncultured Campylobacter sp. | reverse complement strand
GCAGATCCGCGAGCACCTTTGCCGCGTGATCTTTCGCCTTGACGCTTTTATAGACCTTTAAAATTTTGCCGTCCTTGCTGATCAAAAAGGTCGAGCGCACGATGCCCAGATACTCGCGCCCGTAGTTTTTGCGCACCTGCCACGCGCCGTATAGCTTGGCTACTTCGTGCTGCGGATCGCTCAGCAGGATGTGTTTTAGGCTCTGCTTGGCGATGAAGCCCGCGTGGGATTTTGCGCTGTCGGGGCTGATGCCGACGATCACGCAGTCTGCGGCGATAAAATCATCGTACGCGGCGCTAAATTCGCACGCTTCGGTCGTGCAGCCGGGGGTGTTGTCCTTGGGGTAAAAATACAGTGCGACCTTTTTCCCCGCGAAGTCCTTTAGCGCGACGCTCGCTCCGTCGGCGTTTTGTAAGCTAAACTCGGGCGCCGCATCTCCCGCTTGCAGCGTGATTTTGCGCTCGCGATCCTCTGTGCTGAACTCGTCTTCGATCTGTGTTTTTCTCTGCATATCGTGTCCTTTTTTGAAATTTTCGGGCTCGTCGCCCAAATCGCGGCTAAATTTTAATCTTTTTTCATAAATTTATCCTCGCTTGGATGAAATTTTGCCCCGCGCGGCAGCTATGCGCGAAACGAACCGCACGAAGAGGCTTAAATTTAGCGGCTCGTGATATAATTTTGCGCGAGCTAAATTTAAAACCCGCCCGCGGCGAGTAAATTTATAAAATTTACGCCCGGTGCGCGCGCAAAGGAGAAAAATGGCACGGCTAAAACTCAGGACCGAAATTTTATGGCGGAAGCGACTTGAAAACGGCATATTCGGCGGTATCGCGCCTACGCAGGATCCGTTCTGCGCGGACGTATTTTATGTCGCGGACGGTTGGGGCAGCTCTTACGCCTCTATGCACCTGCGCCGCATGAGCCTTGCTGCGGGCGAGGAAACTGCTAGCGCGCTGGTTCGAAACGCCGTACGCTGCATGCATTTTAGCGCAGACGCGCAGCACATTTTCGCCGTGACCGATAACAAAATTTACCGCCTGCATAGGAGCTCGCTACAGATAGATGAAAAATACGAAAAAGGCGTGCCTAAGTACTAGGGCTTCGTCGCGGGGAACGAGCAGGACACGCTTGTTTTGCTAAACCGCTCGGGCGGCAGCGTTGCGGCCTTTAACTACGCGCAGGGCGGCGTGAGCAAAAAGCGGCTGAAGGATGAGGGCTGTCGCCTGCTACTGCGCGGCAGCGGTGAGCGCTATCTCATCGCATCGCCGGTGCGGGGCTGCGTGCAGCGATACGACGTCGCAAAAGGTAGGGTCGAGGTACTCTTTGAGGTCGGCACCTTTGATGCCGCGCAGCTTGATAATGCGGGAAATTGGTACTTTCACCCCGCAATTTACGTCCCCGCTAAAATTTGCGACGGGCACGGCGAGGGTGTGCGGATGATTTTATCTAGTAAAATTTTAATGCTCGGTGCGGACGGAGCGCAGAAAGAGTGGGATACGGGAGTTAAATTTAAGCAAATGCGCCTTAACGCGGACGAAAGGTCGCTGTTTTTGCAGAGCGAAAACGGCGTTTGGCGCTTTTTGCCAAGCGTCGGGCGGATCGTAAGCGAGATCCTTCTAGACGGGGGCGAGCGGCTGGAGGCCTTTTTTTGAGCAGCGAAATTTAATACTTTGCAGCGTAAAAGAGGAGGGCGGACAAAGTCTCATCGCCAGACAAATTTTAGAATTTTAGGCGAACGCAGGAGCTTGCTTTGCATCGCGGGCGTGAAAAAACTTTGTAGCATTTTGCGGCGCGTTTTTGCAGGCGGCGAAAATTTATTTTTCGCGCTGTATCTAAAAGGCGCTAGCAAGGGTTTTGTACGAGATACAACTCTATCGCAAACTAAATAGATGTGATTAAATGTGGCGCTGAAAAATTTAAAGAATATCCGCGGCATCCCCGCTCGCAGTTAAAATTTTATTGAAATTTAGGATTTGAAAATTTAGGGGCGCGGATGTCGCCCCGTTTGAACGGCTGATTATTTTACGCCGACGATGATTTGAGTAGCTTTGATGATTGCGGTTACTTCATCATCTTTTTTAAGCGCTAAATTCTTAACCGATTCGTTTGTGACGGTTGCGCTTAAATTCTCGCCGCCGGCGCTTCTGACGCTGATCTCGGCATTTACCGCGCCCTCTTTAACGGCGGTGATTTTGCCCTTTATTTGGTTGGTCGCGCTTAAGCGTAGATCGTTCTCGCCTTTGGAGATGATGACGCTTGGGGCTTTGAATAAAAATACCGCCTCTTTGCCGGCTTTTAGATCTAGACCTTTTTCGGAATCGGTCGTGACGGTCGCTTTTAGCACGTCGCCGCCCTTAGTTTTGCCTACGATTAGCGAGTTTACCGCACCTGTTTTTACCTCTGTGATCACAACGTTAAGTTGATTTCTTGCACTGATTGCCATTTTTGGCTCCTTCTAAAAAAATATGGGCGAATATTAGCGGCAAATTCTTAAATGAAATTTAAAAATTCCGGATGTAAGAAATTAATTTAGTTTGTTGCGAAATTATATTGATTGCGTCTTTAAATTTACAGTCCGCGTAGCAAAAAATGAATTTAAAAAATTAATCAAGTTCTAAATTTGCATATATAAATTCGAGCGATTTTGTTTGGATTACGACCCCGCTTTTTATAAAATTTCAAAATTTTCGTGGGATTGCGGCGTAAATTTCGCCGCTCGGTTTGCAAAGCAGCTCCTTTATTGCACCTTGCTTTGCAAGAAATCGCGCAAAATCATCGCGTGGTTGCACTGCTCGTCCTTTGCGGCGTACAGTAGCGTCACTAGCGGCTCATCTTTGACCGCTTTCAAAAACTCCTCCACGGCGGGATTTTGCGAAAGCTCGGCTAGATAAAGCTCCTTAAAATGGGCGAAATTCTCAGGCTTATGCGCGAAAAGCTTGCGTATTTCGGTGCTAGGCGTTATGTCCTTTGCCCACATATCAAGCTCCAGCGCGTCTTTTTTTATACCACGCGGCCATAGCCTATCGCAAAGCACGCGAAAACCATCCTCTTCCTCTGCGCTCTCATAGACGCGCTTAATCTTAAATTTTGTCATAGTTTGCTCCTTTAAATTTGCTAATCTTTGATGAAATAATCGCCGTCGAAGCTTACGAGCGAGTATTTGCGCTCGCCCCCAAGCGCCTCTACGAGCTCGGGCACGCTAAGAAACGTGAGGCTGTCGGCGCCTATAAATTTGCAAATTTCATCCGTGCTCATATTTGCGGCGATCAGCTCGCGCACGCTCGGCGTATCGATGCCGTAGCGCTCGGGATACTTTAGCTCGGGGCTTGCGATGCACATATGCACGCGCGCCGCGCCCGCATGGCGCAGAAGCTCGACGATCTTTTTGCTCGTAGTGCCGCGTACGATGCTATCGTCCACGACGACGACGCTTTTGCCGTGCAGTGCCGCGCCGATCGGATTTAGCTTGAGTTTGACCTTCAAATTTCGCACCTCTTGCGTCGGCTCGATGAAGGTGCGGCCGATGTAGTGGTTGCGCACGATCGCCATCTCGAAGGGCAGCTTGCTCTCTTGCGCGAAACCAAGCGCCGCCGGCACGCCGCTATCGGGCACGGGCACGACGAAATCGGCTTTTAGCTCTTTACATTTTCGTGCGAGCGCCGCGCCCAGCTTTTTTCTGACCTCGTATACGTTTTTGCCCTCTACGACGCTGTCGGGGCGTGCGAAGTAGATGTATTCAAACGCGCAAATTCTAGCCTCCGCGGCTTTTAAAATTTGAACCGAGCTGAACTCATCCTTGCCCTCTTCGAAGATCACCATCTCGCCGGGCTTTACGTCGCGGATGAACTCGGCTCCTACGAGATCAAACGCGCAGGTTTCGCTCGCGACGATATAGCCGCCGTCTTTGAGCCTGCCGATGCTGAGCGGACGCACGCCGTAGCGATCGCGCACGGCAAACATCTTCGAGCGGCTCAGGATCAGAAGCGAGTACGCGCCCACGCACTGATTCAGAGCTTCGACGATGCGGTCTTTTAGATGCTCCTGCTTACTGCGTGCGATGAGGTGCAGGATGTTTTCGGTGTCCATGCCGGACTGAAAGATCGCCCCCTCGCTTACGAGCTTACGGCGAATTTCGTCTTTATTGATCAAATTTCCGTTATGAACGATCGAGATCTCCCCCAAAGCGTAGTTGCCGGCTACCGGCTGCGCGTCCTTCAGGCTGTCTGCGCCCGCGGTGCCGTAGCGGTTGTGGCCGATCGCGATGTTGCCCTTTAAAAGCTCAAAACTCGCGGGGCTAAAAACCTCCGTCACGAGCCCCGTGGCTTTGATCGTTTTGATATGATGATTAAAGCTCGAGCTGATGCCGCTTGCCTCCTGGCCGCGGTGCTGCATGGCAAAAAGCCCGTAATACGCGGTCTTAGCCGCACCTTCGGAATTTATGACTCCCACGATTGCGCACATTTTCTAACCTCTTAAATTTTATTTTTTAGAAATTTATCTATATTTTGTTTTATACTCGGCAGGTAGTCGCTAATTACGCTTTGAACGATGGCTAAATTTAATCCTTCGTAATCGTGTGCCGAAGCGTTTCTGATCCCGCGAAATCCTGCTATATCGCTTGGTGCGAATATACTTAGAATTTCCATATCGCCGCTATCTTGAATTTTTTGCAGTTGCTCGTTGCAAGAGATTAGATGCATTATTATGGCGGGTCGGTCGCGAAGTTCGTCAGCAAGCGCTTTTTCAACACCGATTTTGCAGATTTGTTGTATCGCGTCTATCTTTTTGCAGATCAACTCAAGCCTTTGCAAATTCCTCTTATTATACATAGATAGCTCCTTCTAGTAGCTTTAGCTTCTTTTCATCGCTCATCGATGCAGTATCGCATATATCTACCGAAATTTTAAATTTATTAGCGATTCGTCCTCTTAGCTCGTCTAAATATATAAACGTTCGCATACCGCCGCCAAGACGAGCGATTGTTTGCTCGCTACTTTCGATAGTTACGTCGATATCCGAGGCGATATTCGCTCCGCCTGTGGCGTAGCTGCCAAATAGTCCGACTTTGTAAATTCCAAAGCTTTCAAGCTCGGGCTTTAGCTCGCGCAAAAAATTTAAAATTTCATCTTTGGTTGGCATTTTTTCCTCTTAAATTTAGCGGCAAAGGTCTAGATTCCTAAGCAGTCGTCTATGCCGTAAAGCCCGCTATTTTGGGGCGCTAGCCAAACTGCGGCCTTTATCGCGCCTCTGGCAAAGGTCGCGCGCGAAGTTGCCGTATGATTTAGCTCGATAAATTCGCCATCTCCGTAAAATCCCACGGTGTGGCGCCCGACTATATCGCCTCCGCGCAGCGACATCACGGCGATCTCGTCCTTGCCGCGCTCGCCGATGAGCCCGTCGCGACCGCTTACGCGCACGTCTTTTAAGCTTAGCTCGCGCGCGCTCGCGGCGCTTTCCGCAAGGCTCATCGCCGTGCCGCTCGGGGCGTCTTTTTTGTGGCGGTGGTGCATCTCTAAAATTTCGCAGTCAAAATCGCGCAGGCTCTTGCTAGCAAGCGCCACGAGCTTGTTTAGCACCGCGACGCCCAGGCTCATATTCGTAGCGTGCAGCACGGGCATCTTCGCGCCGCATTCGCGCAGTAGCCGCTCGCCCTCCTCTCCTAGAGCCGTCGTGCCGATACAAAGCGGCTTTGGGTGCGAAAGCGCAAATTTCATTAAGCTTATCGCGCCGTCTCGGATCGTGAAGTCTATCACGACGTCGCAGCCGCTAAAAAGCTCGTCGTAGCTGCTCGTTACGGCGCAGCTCGGCGTATAATCAAGAGGCGCGACCGTGTAGATCACGCTTGCTCGCGCCTGATCGAAATTTTTCAGGCACTCGTAGATCATCGTGCCCATTCTGCCGCTTCCGCCGTGAATTCCTATATTTATCATCGCCGCTCCTTAAATTTTAATCCGCTTAGTATAGCCAAATTTTGCTTACACTACCTCTCTACGCCGAGACTTAGCGGGATAAAGCTGTTTTGTTTGAGCTCGGCTTCGCTTGGTTTTTTGATCTCTATGCGGGAGGCGCTTACGCCGCGCTGCACGAGTGCCGCTTGCACGGCAGTCGCCCTGGCAAGGGCTAACTCATCAAGACGCGAACGGGTAAATTTTTGCGCCCCTATCAGCTCCTCCATCGCCTCATCGCCGCCGGATTTGATACCGTATTTGATCTTAAGCGCCGCTATGGCTTCATCCGTGGAGAGGCCTTGTTTATTGGACATCAGCGTGAGGGTATTTTGCAGAGAGCGCCTTTGAAACTCGTGAGTATCGAGCTTTTCGTTATACGCAGAGTTTAGGATGATCTTAAGTTCGGGCTTGGCTTTTGCGACCTTGGCTAAATCATCTATTTTAGAGTTTTCGCTGATTAAAATTTCACTGCTCGCCGCCTCAAAATCGATACTTTCGAGCTTTTTCGTATCTACGCCCGCGATCTTTCCCATAAATCTAAACGGGCTTAATACGATGTCGGAGAGCAGCTTTTTGACCGCGCCCCAAACGAGCGCGCCGTAGCTAAATTTCGGATCGCTCAGCGTGCCGCTTAGAGGCAAGCTAATATCGATCTGATCGTCGCTGTCCTTTAGAATCGATACGACTAGACCGATCGGAAGGCTCAGCGCGTCCTTACTCTGCACCTCTTTGCCGAGCTCGAAGCGGTCTAAATTTAGATCATTGCTTGCGTTTAGCTTGCCATCGTCGATTTTGTAGGCGAGTTTTAAATTTAACTTACCGCCTGCGATTTCATTGCCGATATACTTGGCGGTATAGGGCGATACGGGCACAAGCGGGATCTCCTTTAAAACGACGTTTATATCGCTTTTGCGTTTAAAATCCAGCGGATAGACGCGCGCCGTGATGCTCGCTAGCCCGCTTCCGCTTACGAGCGAGCTAAGCTTGATATCCGCCGCCCGCTTCGGACTGATCTCGCTGATGCTTGCTTTCATATCGCTGATGCGCAGTTTAAAGGGCGCCGCTAGGCTCTCGTCGGTAAAATTTAAACTTCCGCCGCTAAGCGAGATATTTTTTACGCTCCACGCAAAGTTTGCCTTGCTTTTTGCGGATCTGCTAGGCGCAGCTTCGGCGGGCTTTGCGGCCTGTTTTGCCTGCGCGGTAGGTCTTATCAGCGAGAGCAAATTTAAACGCCTGTCTTTATTTAGCGAGATATTTGCCGCGGGTGAGCCAAGAGTGATCTTATTTAGCGTGAGAGAGTTTGGGCTTAGTGCGATTTGCGCGACATTCAGCGACGCAAGCGAGAAAATTTTATCCCTGCCCGAGCTTAGCGCCAAGCCCTTGCCCGATAGCTTTGCTTCGAGCGAGAAGGCGTTTGAAAGCTTCAGCTGCCCTTGCGTAGTGAGCTCGCCTGCGATGGAGCCCGTGATAAATTCCGCCGCGTATTTGTTAAAGACGCCCAAGTTCGGCGCATTTAGGCTGAAGTTCACGCCTACGTTAAGCGGCGCGATACTAGCCTTGCCGTCCGCGTTAGCGGTGATCTCGCCCGTGATAAGGCTTGCTTTGATACCGAAAGGCTCGGCGAAATTCGAGCTTAGCCCGCTTAGCGTGGCGCTGAAATCCTTGATCTCGTGCACGTTGTTTTTAACGATAAAGCTCTCGCTGATCTTAGCCTTTGCGCCCGTTACGGAGGCCTCGCCGATCTTAAATTTTAAAGCGGGGCTTTTGGCGGGCTTTTTAGAATCCGAATTTGCGCCGCTTGCCGTAGAGTTTACATCCGTCGGGTTTGCATCGCCCGCGCTCGCTATTTTTTTGGAGCTTGCAGGATTTTTAGAGATCGCGCTTAAAATCGCCAGATCGTTTATGCTTTTGGCGCCGTTAACGCTCACTTCCGAGTTGAAAAACGGCTCGTTTAGCAAAATTTTATCCACGCCCAGATCGAGATCCGCGATGTTAAATTTCACCCCTTGCACGCCGAAGCTTTCAAATCCGCTAAAAATTCCGTTTTTGTTTGCGATTTTGGAGTTTGAAATTTTAGCAAACTCCAGGCTTACGCCGTTTTGCGCGCCCTCTTTGTCGTAGCTAAATGCGCCCAGCTCGGTTGCGGCGACCGAAATTTTATCGCTGCGCGCTAGCGTAATCTGCGTATCCGCGATATTAAAGGCGCTAAAACCCGTATGAAGG
>NZ_CALHHT010000138.1 GCF_938031315.1 uncultured Campylobacter sp. | reverse complement strand
AAAATTTTTGTAATTCTACCCCGCGGGTCTAAATTTTACGCTGAAACGGGCGGAATTCCGCTCTCTAATCCAAGCTAAAAAATCGCCTAAGCTTTCGCTTAAACGTGTCTTTTGGAATTTGCGTATCGCTAAAATCATCGCTCCAAATTTCATTTTTATCGGTAAACAAGCCTTTATTCTGCGCCTGCGGCATAAAGACCACTTTATCCGTAACTTGGACGCCTTTTTGCTTAAAATACTCTAGTATCTCATCCAGATCTCGCCTAGAATATATATTTATAAGGAAGTAATTTCTATTTTTGAACCTTAGCACGATATTTTTGCAGATTAAGCCCAAAGACTCATCCGCTCTTATCAGCATATAAATTTTAAACGGCAAGATGAACAATATGAAATTTATCGTATGATATAAAAACAATACAACCTTTCCTATGTGTACCCCTATGGACGACTTTTTATACAGCTCGTATGACGAAAAATAGTGAAATCTTCCGTAGCTATCATATAGCTCTGATATAATGCAAAAACCTACCTTAATCTATATCGCAGGCATCGCAAATTTTTATTACTTCCTCTTTCTTGACAAAATAAAAATCATTCAACGCCTGATTTAGTGATCCGGGCTTATCGTCGAAAGCATTTATATAGCTGATTTTATTATTTTCCAATAAAAAATACGCGGGACTGCCCTTTCTTTTAATAGGCCAAAGTAGCGTAGCCGGCAACAATAAAAAGACCACTACGATAAACATAACTAAATCGGCACTAAAATGCGTGTAAAATTCTAAGTTTAACGGAGTAACTTCTAAATTGAATATTTTATATAAGCAACCGAGTGAAAGAAAAAGAACGATATTGTTTTGAAAGTAAACCGCTCTGTCTATGATTTTGATCGGCTCTTTGTCGTAATCCCTCATAAAATTCCTTTTTGGTATGGTTTTCGTATTTTATCACCGCCTCGCTTTCGACGCGTTTAAGAGCGCAGGATATTTGCATAGGCGCTTGCGGCGAGGCGAGTTGCGACAAGCCGCGGTTATCTCAGTCAAGCAGACACTAGCAACTCATCTGAAGCTGCTTAGAGGATTGCTTCGGGTGCCGAGCGATCTCATCTGCGACTGCTTCGAGGATTACTGCGAGTACTGAGCGATCTCATCTGCGACTGCCGTGAGTGGAATTTGCTCGAATCCAGCCCCAATCTCGCCGCGAAATACTCGCGCAGCATCCGCCTTTGCGCTTCATTTGCGTTTAGCCGTAGCCAGATTACCCCGCGGGTCTAAATTTTACGCTGAAAGCCAAAAAATTTCACGCCTTAATGTCGTAGCTGAAATTTTTCAAAAAATATATGCGTAAAGCTTCGCGCTCGGTGCGGCTAGGACGGATGCAAAAAAATACCGTCGCGCCCGTATCGTCCTTGCCGCGCAGTAGCAGGCAGTCGCGAAGTCGTAGCCCCGCTCGTCCGTCTAGCCTTCGCGCGACTACGAGCTTTGAAGCGATCAAAATCGCAAAAATGCCCGCCGCTGCATAGATCGCAGCCTCGGCAAAGCCGAATTTGATCGTCAAAAACACGCCCGCGACGTATGCGAAAAGAAGCAAGAATTTTAAAATTTCTTGCAGTTTCAAAAACCGTTCGTAGCTTAGAAACGGCACGCGAAACGTCCGCACGAAGCCGAGCGACGGCTCTATCAGATCGACGCATCCAAGCATAAGATCGTATTTGTCTAGCCCTCTGCGAAAGGATATTTTAAGCTCGTCAAATTCCACGCGCGCCGCCTCTTTGCTACCGCTTCGCAGATAAAGTAACGCTAAAAACATAAAAACGATCGTCAGGCTGGGCTTGGCTCGCTGCGAGCGTAGCGGGCTGTCCGTGTAAAACAGCTCCCCCGATCCGCCGATGTCCAAAGAGATAAAAATACAAAAAAACGCAAGGATAGAGGCGGAGAAAATTCTATAAAACGTATCGTCGCAGATGAGGCTGAATTCGGGCTTTTGCATTAGTTTTTATATAGCGGCGCGTCGGTGATTTTAAATCTAAATTTATTGCCCGCGCCGATAAATTTCACGAAGCTCGCTACGTCAAATCCCTGCTGCGGCGCGCTTAGCGGCGGCTTAGCAAGGATCTCGAAGCTTAGCCCCGCGTAGTTAAAAAACTTGCCGCAGCGCCGAAAGCCGTGCCTGCCGTAGAATTCTATGCGGCGCAGGCGTTGCGCGAGGTTGGGCGCGTCCTCGTGCGGCGGCTCGACATCAAGCACGATTTGGGCGCGCGGATTTTGCTCGGAGATGAGCGCGAGCAACCTTGAGCCGATCCCCAGCCCGCGAAATTTCGCATCGATGCCGAGGTAGGCCACGTAAAAAATCCCACTCTCCCCGCCGCTTGAAATTTCGCTCTCATCGTAGCGCGAAATTTCGCTTTCTGCGGTACCTGACGAAATTTTTCCCTCTGCGGCGCTTGATAAAATTTCATCCCTTCTGGCGCTTGATAAAATTTTGCCGCCCGCACCGCAAATCAAACGGTCCGCGTCGATCGGAATTTTGCTATCTGCGCTCGCGTTTAAAATTTCATCGCCGCCCAGAGGCTGCGTTTTTTGACCTGCGATTTTACCGCTTGCAACGCTAAAAAATTTTGCTTCTGAAAATTTTACTTTGCCGCTTGAAATTTCATCTCCTGCGCTTTCAAATTCCGCGCTGCTATGGGCTTTGGATCTTAAAATTTTATCCGCATTTAGGCGAAGCGGCGGCTGTTTGTGGTGCGAAACCGCGCGCTTGTAGGTTTGCTCAGTTCTATAGACGAAAAAGCCAACCAGCTCCTCGCCGCTTAAATTTTGCGCCGCCGTGGCGCAATTACCCGCAGAGCCGCAATTTTGGCTCGCTTCGCTGCAATCTTGCAGCGCGCATAAATTTTCGCTTGCTGCGCCGGGATTTTTACTTTTCAAGCTGGATTTTTCACACGTCGCATTAGAGTTTTTATCTGCCGCGCCGCGATTTTCGGAACTCAAAGAGGCTAATTCTGCCGCGCCGCGGTTATCCGCATCGGAATTTTTACCTGCAGAACCGCGATTTTGGCTTGCTTCGCCGCAATCCCGCTTTGCCGCGCAAAAATCCTGCTTCGGCGCGCATAAATTTTCGCTCGCTGCCGCGCGATGTTTATTTGCCGCGCCGCCGCCCAGGGCGCTAAAATCCTCGAAAATCGCCGCGATTTCAAGCTGTCCTTTGCGCGACATTTTTAAGAAATTTTTTATGCTGATACGCTCGATTTCGGGGAACGCCGCGACATTGATCGCCTCTATGCGCGCGATCAGTGCCGAGTCCTCGCCGATACGCTCAAGTCTCATTTTGCTCTCCTTGTCGCGATAGGCTTACCGCGTAAATTTAAAATTTGCCCGCTTGCTCGCTGGAATTTCATCGCTCGGCTCTTGAAATTTCATTAAATTCCGCAAAATTTGAAGGATTGTTCGTTTAAATTTAATCCTCGCCGTAAATTCGCTTTAAATTCCCCAGCGTCGCACTCGCGTTTAGCAGTAGCGCATCGGTGATCGCTAGCCGCGCCATCGCGGTGGCTACGACGCTGCCGCGCACGGCGATACACGGATCGTGCCGCCCGCGCAGCTCGCAGACCGCGTCCGCACCGTGCACGTCCACGCTGTGCTGCGCCATGAAAATGCTCGGGGTCGGCTTAAAATGCGTCGTGATCTCGATCGGCGCGCCGCTACTTATGCCGCCTAAGATCCCGCCTGCGTTGTTGTTTGCGAAATTTGCGCCGATCTTGCTGCCGTTGGTGCGGATCGCATTCTTGCTAGCGTGCATGAAATCGTTGTTATCGCTACCTTTTAGCGTGCTTGCTTTCACTCCGGCGCCGATCTGCACGGCCTTTACGCCGTTTATGCCCATCATCGCGCCCGCAAGCGCCGCATCCAGCTTGCCGTACAGCGGCTCGCCGAGCCCCGCAGGCACGCCCGTAACGCGCGTCAGCACGCAGCCGCCAATACTATCGCCCGCATTTTTGACGCTTAGAATTAACTTTTTTTGCGCGTCCTCTACAGCGGGATCGAGCGCGAAAATTTCACTGTTTTGCGCAAAGTCGAAGTCTAAATTTTCCGCGTAAATTTCGCCCACGCCGCAAACCCCGCTTTTTACGGAAATTTTAAAGTGATCCAGCAAGATTTGCGCAAACGCTCCCGCAGCCACGCGCACGGCGGTTTCGCGGGCACTTGCCCGTCCGCCGCCTCGGTAATCGCGCAGCCCGTATTTGGCAAAATATGTAAAATCGGCGTGAGCGGGGCGGAAAATATCCTTGAGATTTTCGTAGTCCTTCGAGTGCTGGTTTGCGTTGCGGATGATAAATCCGATCGGCGCGCCGGTGCTGCGACCGTCAAAAATCCCGCTTAAAATTTCGATCTCGTCGGCTTCTTTGCGCGGCGTAGCGTATTTGCCGCCCGGTTTGCGGCGGTCAAGCTCGCTTTGGATATTTGAAATCTCGATCTCCACGCCTGCCGGAAAGCCGTCCAAAACGCCGCCGATCGCCGCGCCGTGGCTCTCGCCGAAGGTGCTAAGGCGCAATCTCTCGCCGAAGGTATTCATAGCGCGCCTCCTTGATCGCCGCCGCTTTGTTTGTCCGTATCGCGCCCGTTTTGTTCGGCGTTTTTGTTTCGCACATTGCTTTTTTTAGCACTCGGCGTGCCGCCTCGATTATTATGCTCGCTTTTTGTGCTGCCCCGCGCTCGTCCGCTGCCGCCTTGTGAGCCTTTTTTGCCGTTCTGAGCGCGATTTGCGCCGCTTTGTACGTCGCTATCGCATGCTGTTTGCTCGCCATCTGTCGCGCTAGTGCCGTGCGAGGCGCCGCTTTGTAAAAGCTCGATCGCGATTTGCGCGCATTTTTGCTCGGCCTCCTTTTTGCTCGCTCCCACGGCGGATGAGAGCCGCTTGCCGCCAACAAGCGCCGCCATTTCGAAGCTTTTTTTGTGATCGGGGCCGCTCGAGCCTAAAAGGACGTATTCGGGCGTGACGCCGAATTTTGCCTGCGTGAGCTCTTGCAGCGCGGTTTTGTAGTCTTTAACGAGCTCGTTAAAGCTGATGCGCGGATATAGGATTTCTAAGATTGCGGTCGCGATGCGGGCGGTGTTTTGCAGCCCGCTCTCAAGATAGACGGCGCCCATTATCGCCTCAAATGCGTCCGAAAGCAGCGAGGGCTTCTCGCGTCCGCCGTTGCGCTCCTCGGATAGCGACATATTCAGGTTCTCGCCGATGCCCAAAAATTTTGCAAATTTAGAGAAGCTGCTTTCGTTCACGAGTGCGGCGCGCAGCTTGCTCAGATCGCCCTCGTCGCTGCTAAATTTTTTGAAAAGATACTCGCCCACGATCAGATCCATCACCGCATCGCCTAAAAATTCCAGCCTCTCGTTGTTGTGTCCGTTTTTGGCGCTTTTGTGCGTAAGAGCGATCTTAAGGTGGGTTAAATTTTTAAATTTATAGCCCAGTTTTTCTTGTAATTTTTCTAAATTTTGCATTATCAACCTTTTTATAAAATTCTGCGAAATCCGCGGCGGTCCGCATGCAAATGGCGCCTGGTGCGAAGGAAACCCGTGCAAGCGGAACGAACGAGTGCAGGCATAGCCCGCGCTAAATTTGTATTAACGCCGAATGAAACGCGCTAGCGCCGATCTGCGGCGAATAAAATTTAAACGTAGCCCGCCAATTCTAACGCAAACCGCGCTAAGGCTCACTTGCCGCAAACGAAATCCTCGCCAAAAATAGACCCGTCGCGAATACAAGTCGCGCCAAAGCCTGCTCACTGCTAACGAAATTTCCGCCAAAGCTCGATTGCGTGAACGAATGCGCTAAAACCGGCTTCGGGCGATAAAATTTACGCCGAAGCTAGGACGTGCTAGAGCCCTGTTGCGCGTAAAATTTTAAGATTTTATCGCTTCCGCCGCCGCGCGAGCCATAGCGTCGCACTCCTCGTTTTGCGGATGACCCGCATGCCCTTTGACCCACGAGGCCTTGATCTCGTGAGGCGCCGCCGCCGCAAGGTATCTGCGCCACAGATCCGCGTTTTTCTTGCCCTTAAAATCGGTAACGACCCACTTTGCAAGCCAGGAATTTATCGCCTTGACGACATATTCGCTATCGGTAAAAAGCTCGACGCGGCAGGGCTGCTTAAGCGCGCTAAGCCCCATTATGGCGGCTGTTAGCTCCATTTGATTATTAGTCGTCATCGCTTCTGCGCCGCTTGCCTTTTTTATCGCGTCGCCGTATTGCAAGATATAAGCCCAGCCGCCCGCTCCAGGGTTGCCGAGGCAGCTGCCGTCGCTAAAAAGTTTGACCGATTTCACCGGTTTTCTCCGAAATTTGCGCTCTAATCTCCATGCTGCCTAGCTCGTAGCAGACCGGGCAGCGGTGCGAAAAAAGCCCCACCGAGCTTTTGCACTTCGCGCAGGTGTAGCTAAAGCTAAGCCCCGCGTCCTCAAAGCCCGCGTCCTTCATAGCCATAAGCGCGTTGATCTCAAAAATTTTACTTGCGCTCTTAGGCTTTTGATCGCTTTTTCCAAGCGCGTAAAAAAGCGCATTGTACTCCGCATCCTGCGTATTTATCGCCGCAGGGAAATCATAGATCAGATCGATAGCCTGCTCGATCGGCGGGAAGCGGTCAAAGCCCTCCATAGGCTCTTTGTTTTTGATAAAAAGCTCCATGCAAAACCGCCCCGCGCCTTTGAAGTTTAGCTTTGAAATTTTAGCGATCTTTTTATTAAACGGCGTATTGGCGTCGTTTGCGATAATTTGCGCGCGCTCAAACTGGCTTTGAGCATATACTTCGGCGTCCTGCTCGCGCAACGCGTCAAGCACCTCAAGCGCCTCATTAAAGCGCTTCAGCCGCTCGTAAATCACCGTAAGATGCGTAAGGGCCTCTTTGTTTCTGGGGCGCAGCTTCAGCGCCTGCAAAAACACCTCTTCGGCGCGCCCTAAAAAGCCCGCTTTGAAATATACGATACCGAGATTGGTGAGGATAAACTCCCTCTGCACGCCGCCGCTAGCCTTGCCTAGCGCGATTAGATAAATTTCTATCGCGCGCTCGAAGTCGCCGCTTTTGACGAAAGAGCTAGCTAAAATTCCAAGCGTCGGGATATCAATTTGCGGGCTTGCCAAAAGCTGTCTGTGCTCGGTGCTAAGCGCGTCTAGGGTGTCAAATTTTTTGATGAAATTCTCTAAGCTCTGCCTCTCGTTTTTTTTAGAAAAAACTCCCCAAATGTAGCTTAGAATCGACACTAGCAAGATTATGCTTATCAGCATGATAAGCCCGAAAATCGGGTCGCGATCGTCTAAGAAAAAATTATCCAAATCAAACCTCGTCGCAAAAATAAAGGGCAATTATAGCAAAGTGCGGGTATAATTTCGCTTATGATTAAAAACGAAAGCATAGAAAATCTGCTGGCCACCGTAGATATCGTAGACGTCGTAGAAAAATATGTCCCGCTTAAGCGCAGCGGCGCAAATTTCGTAGGCGTCTGCCCATTTCACGATGATTCGCACCCGAGCATGAGCGTGAGTTCAAAGCTTGGAATTTTTCACTGCTTTTCGTGCAAAGCAGGCGGCAATGCGATTAAATTTATCCAAGATTACGAAAAGATAAGCTTCCCTGAAGCGGTCGAAAAGCTTGCGGGGATGTATAATTTCGCGCTGCAATACACCGGTGTTAAAGTCCAGGAGCGCAGCGAAGAGAAGAAGGTGCTTGGGATTTTAAATGCCTACTACCAAAGCTGCCTTTATCAAAATCCTACCGCCGTGAAATACCTGCACGATCGCGGACTGAGCGATCAAAGCATTCGCAAATTCGGCCTTGGCTACGCAGGAGCTAGCGCGCAGACGATCAGGGTTTTGCAAAACGAAGAAATTCCGCCGCAAGACGCGCTAAATGCGGGCGCGGTGAAGCAAAACGAGCGCGGGCTTTACGCTAGCTTCATCGAGCGCATCACCTTTCCGATCTACAACCACGCAAGCAAGCTCGTGGGCTTCGGCGGCCGCACGATAAGCGATAATCCCGCCAAATACGTCAATTCGCCGCAGTGCGCGCTGTTTGATAAATCTAAAATTTTCTACGCATTCGACCTTGCGAAAAAAAGCGCGATCGCTAAAAAAACCCTCATCATCACCGAGGGCTACATGGACGTCATCATGCTGCACCAAGCGGGCATCGACAACGCCGTAGCAGTGCTCGGCACGGCGCTGACGCCCGCTCATCTGCCGCTTATAAAGCGCGCGGAGCTTAACGTCGTGCTTAGCTTCGACGGCGACGCTGCGGGCATCAATGCGGCGATGAAATCGGCGCGGCTTTTGTGCCTGAACAAGATCGACTCAAGCGTCGCTATAATCGGCGGAGGTGCCGATCCTGCGGATATGATAGTCGCGGGCAAGGTGCGCGAGCTAGAGCAAATTTATGCCAGCGGCATGGAGAGCGGGGAGTTTCTGATCCGAAGAATCGCTAAAAAATACGACCTCGCTCGCCCCGTGCAAAAAGAAGCGGCGCTAAATGAGATCAAAGAATTTACCGCAGCGCTCGGCCCCGTGCTCGCCGAGTCCTATCAGAGCCTGGTGGCGCAAATTTTAAACGTCTCGCCCGGCTCATTTAATCTCGCCGACGGCGGTAAAAATTTCGGCGCGGGCTTTGAGGGGCGAAATTTTAACGAGGACGGAAATTTCGGCTCTCGCGATTTCGGCTCTTACGGAGGGCGCGGCGCAGACGGCAGGGGCGGTGCGAGCGCGAGCTTAAACGGCGGAAATTTTACTCGTTCGCAAAGCACGGCGCGCTATGAAAGCTCTGCGCCGCCTGCGGCTTCGGCGAGGTCCGGGCGGACGCTACTGCGCCGCAAGGAGATCGCGGAGCTTCAGATCATAAAATCAATGCTGCTCGATGGCGAGATGGCACAGCTCGGGCTCGGCTGCTTGGAGCGGCGCGATTTTCGTATGCACGGCGATATTTTCGAGGCGTTTTTGGCTTTCGCTCGCAGCGGCGGAAATTTTAAAAATTTCATCGCGGGCGAGGGCGGTAATGTGGATAGTAATACGAGCGAGAATTTTACCGCGGGCGACGCGGGAGAAAATTTTAACCGGGGCGAGAGCGTAAATTTAAAAATTGGCGAGAGCTCTAGCGAGCAAAATTTTATCGGGCAAGACTCTGCGGGCGCCGTAAATTTAAAAGGTTCCGCACGGCAAAACGCAAATAGCAACGAGAAACAAGGCGAGATGGAAGCCGCCGCTCAAAATGTTCAAAACGTTCAAAATGCCCAAAGCGCCGAAAACGAAGCCGGCGAAAATCTGCGCGCGCTTGCGCTGGATGATGAAATTTTGCCGATCGGCGGCGCGGCGCTTTTTAACGACGCGTGCAAAATTTTACGCCGCAACGCCCTGCAAGATCTGATGCAAAAGCTCAAAAACTCCGACGCGCCCGACAAGATCGAGCGGATCTTGGAGTATCAAAAAAAGATCAATCAACTCAAGTAAAGGAACGAAATGAAGGCATTGGCGCTCTTTAGCGGCGGGCTTGACTCCATGCTCGCGGTCAAACTCATCGTCTCGCAAGGCATCGAGGTGCTCGCGCTGAATATGGATATCGGATTTGGCGGCAAGGACGATAAGAGCGAGATCATGCGCCGCAGAGCCGCAGCCGCGGGGGCGGATTTTAAAAGCGTCGATATCAGAAGCGAATATCTGCGGCAGGTGCTTTTCGAGCCCAAATACGGCTACGGCAAGCACTTTAACCCCTGCATCGACTGCCACGGATATATGTTTAAGACCGCGCTTGCGATGCTGCAAAGCGAAGGGGCGAGCTTCATCATCACGGGCGAGGTGCTCGGACAGCGCCCGATGAGCCAGCGCGCGCAGGCTCTAGCTCAGGTCGGCGGGCTTAGCGGCGATGAGGAGGGGCTGATCCTGCGTCCGCTGTGCGCGAAGCTGCTGCCGCCTACGACGCCCGAGATCAAGGGCTGGGTTGATCGCGACGCTCTGCTTGATATCAGCGGGCGCGGGCGGGCTAGGCAGATGCAGCTGGCGGCGGAGTTTGGCTTTGAGGATTACGAAACGCCGGCGGGAGGCTGTCTGCTGACCGTGCAGAGCTTCAGCGAGCGGATCAAGGATGCGGTAAAATTTGAAAAGATCGAAACGCCCGCGGACGCTGAAATTTTAAAATTCGGACGCCATCTGCGCCTGCCTGAGGGCGCTAAGCTCATAATCGGGCGGGATGAGAGCGACAACAAAAAGCTTGCCGCCGTGCAAAATCCAAAATTTAGCGAGATAAAATTTAAAGATGACGTCTTGGGCGCGCTAAGCCTGCTAAGCAGAGGCGCGAGCGAAGCGGATAGAGAGCTTGCGGCGAGGCTGGCGCTAACATACGCCAAAACGGACGCCGCGCGCAGCTACGCCCTGCTCATAGAGGGCAGCGAGCTGAGCGCAAGCCCCTTTGAGAGCAAGGATGCCGCCCGCGAGTATTTTGT
>NZ_CALHHT010000137.1 GCF_938031315.1 uncultured Campylobacter sp. | reverse complement strand
GACGCTGACGGGATTGTGCTCGCGGCGTTTGCGTTTTTTGCTGCACTAGTGCTTGCCCTGCTGATCGCGCTCGTGCTGCAAAACCGCCGCATAAGCGATGCAAACTCCGCGCTTAGCGAGCTTTTAAGCGAAAGGCTCACTGCTCAAAGTGCAAGAGCAAGTACCGAGCTTTTTAAGCTAAATCAAAGCCTAAACGACGGCTTTAACGATAAGCTCTATTATCTTAATAGATCCCTAGGCGAGGGTTTGCAGCGCCAAAATAGCGCGCTTAGTGAGAATTTAAGCTCGCTGGATCGCGGCTTTAAGGACATAGCGGAAAATCTAGCGCGAATGAGCGAGCAAAATAAAACTTCACTTCAGGTGCGTGACGAAATCGCAAAGCTAAACTCGATTTTAGGCAACGTCAAGCTGCGCGGCAACTTCGGTGAGTACCGATTAGAGAGAATTTTATCGATGATTTATGGGCAAAACGCCGCGTTTTACGAGCTGCAAAAGCACCTACCAAACGGCAGGATCGCAGACTGCGCGCTACATATCGCAAAAGAAAAAATTCTTTGCATCGACTCAAAATTCCCACTTCAAAGCTATGAAAAGATCATCGCTGCCTCCGCCTCAAACGACGCCGCAGCGCTTGCTAGTGCGGATAAGCAACTCGCCGCCGATATGAAAAAGCACGCCGCAGATATAGCGGAAAAATACATAATACCGCCTCTTAGCACGGAGTTTGCGGTGCTATTTGTACCCAGTGAGGCGGTTTTTGTATATGTCTGCGAGAAGCTGCCGCAGGTGCTTGAATACTGCGCGCAAATCGGCATTTTTGCGGCATCGCCCACGACGCTGCTGGCGCTTTTAGGCACGATCCGCACCTTCGTAAAAGACGAGGCACTCGCGCAAAATATAAAATCGGTAAAAGATGAAATTTACGCGCTAAAATCGGACTTTGAGGCGCATGCTAAGTATGCGACGGCGCTTCAAACATACGCAGATAAACTCGCCGCGCAAGCGGAACTTTTAAACAAAAACGCAAAATCTCTAAAAGCCCGCTTTGAGCGTTTTAGCGAGCTGTGAGGCGGGCAAACCCTAGCGCAATACGGCGCTTCGGGTGCCTTAGTACGCTGTAACGCGGCGGAATTTTGAGCGGCTTGGCTCTTAATGTCGGTAAAATTCTAAGCGGCGGAATTTTAAACGGCGGCAAATTTTGGATCGATAATAAAATTTTGAAAGGTTGCGAAATTTTAAATGAGACGTCGCGAGGCGGGATACGGTGCGGATTTTGTAGATGGATACTGCGCGAGTTCTGCGGCGAAACGAACCTGCTTTGT
>NZ_CALHHT010000136.1 GCF_938031315.1 uncultured Campylobacter sp. | reverse complement strand
TCGTTATAGCGGCGGGAGCCGGTATTTTAAACATCATGCCGTAGATGATATCTGCGGCAACATCAACGATTAGCAGCGCGGCATATACGGCGAAAAGTCTGCATCCTGTGGTGGCGCGCAACTTAAAATTTATAATTATCCAAGCGAGCGTAACCGCAAAAATCAAATACGGCACGTATATTTGCAGCCTATTACAATCACATCTTCTGAGTATATAAATGGCTGAAAAATATAGTAGCGCCGCAAGCGCAATGCTGTAAGCGTATTTGAAGATTATAAAGACCTGCGGGCCCGTGATACTTTGTATATTTTGAAGCGCATGGTAAAGGAATGTGAAGGCAAAAATCCACACTAAGATTTGATAATCCAAGTAAGCGATCTCGCCTTTTATAGAATACGCCACGCTTGCGACCAGTAGGCAGAGCGCGCCGAGCGTGCCTTGCAGCTTCGCTCTTTGAAAATCTTCATTCATTTTACATCTTTAAATTTTAATGTGCGGTTTGCTGCTTGCACTGCGCAGATGAATGGCGGGCGCTGCTTTGATTATTACCGCGCGGGCTTTAAATTTAGCTCCGTTACGAACGCTTCATGCTTGGCGTACTGCGAGGGCTATGTCCGGCGCGCCGCGACGATTAGCCTAGCACCGCCGCGATGTTTTATGTCCATCGCCGCTATGGAGATTTTAATCTGGTATCGCCGTTATGATGCTTGAATTTGCCGTCGCCGCTCGCATAATACGTTTTTGAAATGGGATTTTACGCAAATTCTGTTTAAAATGGATTTAACTTTTTAAATTTAAAAGCAGCGGAGCAGCTTAAAATTTACAACTATTTAAGTGCCATTACTATAAGCATTAAAAACGCTTATCTTTGATTTTTAAATTTGAGCTGTTTTTAGTAAATTTTGTTTACAAATTTTGTATAATTTTTAAAATTTTATCTCGAAAAGAGGAGCGAGTATGAGATTTATCATTATATTGTTTTTGGTGGTCGGCGGCTGTTTTGGAGGCAATATAACCGACTTTCAAAGCTTGGAAAAATTTATCAAAGACGGGCAAGCGAAGGGATATTTTCCTAAAAAAATTTTAGTGACGCAAGGATTTGATACCACCGTATTAGAAGACGTGAGTTTAAATTTTAGCAAAACCATATATTGGGACATAAATTCTCGCTGCAACCAAAACTCAGACGAAATCATTATAGCCGAAAGCGATACGAGGCACTCTATAGTTTGCCCCGGAAATAACAACGTCTATATTTTGACGGGCGGCAGGAGCGATGTGGAAGACCCATGGGGAAACGATATCTTCGTAATGGGCGAGA
>NZ_CALHHT010000135.1 GCF_938031315.1 uncultured Campylobacter sp. | reverse complement strand
CGTTTTCTAGATCAAAGTATAAAATTTTAAGTCGCATTTTATCGTCGTATTTAAATTCCATAGGTTCTTGCTCTGTGCCGTCTATCTTTGGATAGATGAGATAGAGCCTATCGCACTCGTGTTTTTTACCATAAGCGTATAGCTGATACAGATCGGTTTGCGAGATCTTGTTCTTTTCTTTTTCCTTATCGTCTTGATTGATAACTTTCCATTTCGTATCGGCTATAAATTTGCCTTCTAAAAATATATCAGGCCTTAGTCTAAAGCTCATCGGCTCTTCTACAAGGTGCTTTTTTGAATGTTGTAATTTAATATCTACATGCTCTTTTTTAATAAAATTTCCGACATAACTTTCAAAAAGCAGGTTCATATCAAAAAGTAAGGCAAGGGCTAGATCGTTGCCTTTGTGCGGAGTAAAAGCGTCGCCTAGAAGGAAAATTTTGCACCATAAAAGCGTTTGCTCGTAGTGTTTTACTTGGCGGTTTATGGTGCAGTTGGTAAAGAAATTTTTATAATCACTGCATGTCGAAACTTCGTCAAATATAAATAAAAACTCGCGTATTTTTTGCTGATTTTTGCTGGAATTCGACTTTTTGTATAGAAATTTAAGCGTTGTTTTTATGATCTGATTTATCTTTATGTCGCTTAAAAACTCGCTGTATTCTACATAAAATCGCTCTTTGTGGATAGTATTTCTTTTGATCTGTTCATTTATATTTAGCTTTTCTTTTAGAAATTTTAGATTATCTTCCAGAATGATGTAGTCGCTTTTTATTCCCTTTTTTACAAGGATTTCAAGCTCGCGTAAAAACATCGAGATAAAAATTTCTAAAAGCGGCAAATTTTTGGTTTTGAGATTAGCCAAATTCGAGCTTTTAAATGGAAAATCTTTAAGCGATCTTAACATTTTTAGAAAAACGTCTTTTAATCCATCTATTTTATCGGTATCATTTTTATCCGCTTCATCCACTATTTTAGGCAAAATCTCTATCGTTAGCCCGCTTTTTGTTTGCAAAACACCTACATAGTTTCTTGCTTGTATAAATTTTCCACCGCTTCCGCTTCCTATTCTCAAAAACGAAGCATTTTCATCGCTGTTTTTAAGAATAAAATTTTCTATATCACTAAAGTCGTTTTCATCTATATCTTTATCATTCTGATATATACGCTCAAACTCGATTAGCGTCCTTTGTTTCTGTTTCATTCGCGCCGTCTTAGTCGCTTGATGACTTATAAATTTCTATATAGCTTTGAACTTTGTTAAAGGCTTCGTCGTTTATCTTGTATAAGACTTTATCGTCTATATCGTCTATATTTTCTCCAAATAAATAACTAGCCTTATTCTCTTCTTTGGTTATAAACTGAGTTCTGCTATCTTTTTGCTTTTTATTGTCGCCCAAAACTAGTCTTATTTTTTCCCAATCATCGTAAAAATACTCTTGTAAAAGTGGTAAAATTTTATTTTTAAATACATTTGCAAGTGCGTTCATATCCGTTACATCTATAAAATAAGCGTGCCCTATCATGTGATCTCTGTCGTAAATATACTCCATACGCTCGTTTATCGTTTTAAGCATTTCTCCTATATTTATACCAGCAACTTCACTTAATTTATCGTATTCTGGCATCATCTCCACAAACTCAAACCTTCTTCTAAGTGCCGTATCCATAAGGGCTATGCTTCGATCCGCCGTATTCATCGTCCCGATTATGTATAAATTTGAAGACACTCCAAATTTTTCTTTTGAGTATGGTAGCTCTACAATTATCTCATCATCTTTTCCAAGCCTTTTTGACGGCTCTATTAGCGTTATAAGCTCGCCAAAAATTTTAGATATATTTCCACGGTTTATTTCGTCGATGATTAGGACATAATTTTGATTAGTATAGTTTGTTTTATATTCATCGCCCAAAATATCTTTAATAATTACTGGTTCATAGGAGCGCATTCCATAGGTACCATTATAAAATATATCTTTTATAAATTTATCACAAGATATAGATCTATGATTATTATCACTATTTTTGGGTTTAACTAATATAGAAGATGTAGTACTTTTATATAGATAAAACGGTTGTTTATCGTCAGGTGTTTTTAATATTTTTTCAAATGAACTATCAGAAATGGACGGCAGCTTATTAACATAGTCGTTATATAATTTTTTAAAGTCACCTTCAGTTAGTTCTTCTTTTGCGCCTTTTAGTAATACCTTCTTCTTGCTACTGCCGCTAGCTTTTTTACAAATTCTTTTAAATACTCCATCTTTTATGTCATATGATATGTTTCCATCTTTAGTTTCTGCTTTTATTCCCTCAATAAATTCCTCATATCCATAGCTTTGATGAAATGTTACAAATTTTATCTGTCCGCTTTGAATGTATTCATCAAATTGTTTTTTTACAATTTTCATCTTTTCTTTGTCATTGATTTCTTCTTTGCCAATCTCTCTTCCTTCTATTATCTCAATGGCTTTTACTATTGTATTATATGTTTTTCCGGTCCCTGGAGGACCGTATAAGATTTGGTTTAATAGATAATTTGTTTGATTTGGCCGCTGTTTACTCCCCGCTAATTTCTCGTCTTTAGCCATATCTTCATCTTCATTATTTAATATATAATTTATACTTTCTTTAGATTTTATTTCGAGTTTTCCTTGAATATTTTTAAGACCATCGTATTTTTTTAGAATTTCCCTAGATAGTTTATTTCGATTTGTAAATTTCAAAAATTTTAAATCAACAGTGTATTTATCTGGCGAAATATCTACTATTTTTGTTTTAACCACAATGGCTTTAATAGGGTCATTTAAGTAAATGTATACAATGTCGCCCATCTGCACCCCGCCAACATGTATATATCCATTCTTTTTTTGATTTTCCCACTGCACTATTTCTTCTTGTTTAAATCCATCAATTGGGTCAAACTCACTTGGTGCGTCACTAAAAATCCAATATTTCATTATAGCTCTCCCTTTTATTCTTTTTTAATTATATCATTCATTTTATCGCGAAACTCGGCTTTAATTCAAATTGCCATTTTATTTTCATTTCAGACCGAAATTTTGCTTGATGTAGATATGCAAAATATCGATCGCGGCGGGCGTTACGCCGCTGATCTCGCTCGCGGCAAAAAGCGTCGGCGGCGCGAAGCGGTTTAGCTTCTGCACGATCTCGTTACTAAGCCCGCCGATCTTGCTAAAATCGATCTGCGGCGGGATCGCGACGCCTAGCAGCCCCTTCATCCTCTCGACCTCGGCGCGCTGCATCGCGATATAGAAATGATACTTGCACTGCGTTAAAATTTCATCCAAAACCTCATCGCTAAAGCCCTCAAAATGCGGCGCCAGAGCAAGCAGGCCCGCCTTTGAAAAGCCGCTTTTGGCTACGATTTTTTGCAAGCTGCAGCTTTGCGAAATGGGCTCTGCGCCGATACTTTGCAGCAGGCTAAGCGTCTGTTTTGAAGGGGTAATCTGCGTTTTTAGCAAAAATTCCATTCCGCTCTGCACATCGAGCTTAAATTTGCGCGCCCGCTCGTAACTCGCCTCGTCTAAAAGCCCGATCTCGCGGCCGTATTCGCTTAGGCGCAGCACGGCGTTACCCTCGCGCAGCAGCAGGCGAAATTCCGCGCGCGAAGTAAACATTCGGTAGGGCTCATTCGTGCCCTTGGTAACCAGATCGTCGATCAAAACGCCGATATACGCCTCATCTCTACGCAAAATCAGAGGCTGCCGCCCGCGCAAATCAAGCACGGCGTTGATGCCCGCCATCAGCCCCTGCGCCGCGGCCTCCTCGTAGCCGGTGGTGCCGTTGATCTGGCCTGCCAAAAACAGCCCGCGGATCTTTTTGGTCTCGAGGCTGTGTTTAAGCTCGGTAGGATCGATAAAATCGTACTCGATCGCATAGCCCGGGCGGACGATTTTTGCATTTTCAAAGCCCCTGATCGTGCGCAAAAACGCGACCTGCACGTCGTAAGGAAGGCTCGTAGAGAGACCGTTTACGTAATACTCCGTAGCCTCGCGCGTCTGCGGCTCGACGAAGACGTGGTGGCGGTCGCGATTTGGAAATTCATAAATTTTAGTCTCGATGCTCGGGCAGTAGCGCGGGCCGGTGCTTGAAATCTGCCCCGTAAACATCGGCGCGCGGGCGAAATTTTCGCGGATGATCTCGTGCGTGCGCTCGTTCGTATAAGCGATGAAGCAAGCAAGCTGCTTCGGCGCAAAATTTTTGCTGCGAAAGCTAAAAGCGCGCGGATCCGCGTCGCCGTCTTGGCGCTCAAGCACGCTAAAATCGATCGTCTTAGCATCGATCCTTGGGCAGGTGCCGGTCTTTAGCCGCCCCATTTGTAGCCCCAAGCTTCGTAGCGATTCGGCAAGCTCGACGCTCGCTAGCTCGCCCACGCGCCCCGCTTGCAGCTTGTTCTCGCCTACGTGAATTAGCCCGTTTAAAAAGGTGCCGGCGGTGATTATCAGATGCTCGGTCTCATAAACGTTGCCAAGATGGGTCTTTACGCCGCAAATGCGCTGCTCGCCGTCTTGCTCGCAGGTTAAAATTTCGCTCGCGATCTCCTGGCTTATGTCCAGCCCCTGCGTGTTTAGCAGCAAATTTCGCATATAGATGCGGTATTCATCCATATCAATCTGCGCCCGCGAGCCGCGCACCGCAGGGCCCTTGCTCTCATTTAAAATTCTAAACTGCAACCCGCACGCATCCGCCGCAAGCCCCATCTGACCGCCCAGCGCGTCGATCTCCTTTACCAGATGCCCCTTGGCAAGGCCGCCGATTGCGGGGTTACAGCTCGCAGCGCCGATCTGCTCGGCCAAGATCGTAATTAGCAGCGTCTTTGCGCCCATTTTTGCGGCGGCTAAGCTTGCCTCGATACCCGCGTGCCCGCCGCCCACAACGATAACGTCGTATTTCATTTTTTGCCTTTAAATTTAAAGCCGCAATTTTAGCCAAAATAAAATTTCAAAACGATAAATCGCACGCAGATGTCGCAGACGAGCCGTCCGAAAAATCGCGGCGCAAAATCGG
>NZ_CALHHT010000134.1 GCF_938031315.1 uncultured Campylobacter sp. | reverse complement strand
ATAAAGGCGCATCCGATACCTCGCGAGCGGGGCAAATCGGTTAAAATTTACTACGCCGCGCAGATCGGCTTTGCGCCACCGAAGATCGCTCTTGTGATGAACCGCCCGCAAGCGCTGCATTTCAGCTACAAGCGCTATTTGATGAACAGGCTGCGCGCGAGCTTTGCTCTTTCGGGAAGTCCGCTAGTGCTGCTGCCGCGCAAAAAAGGGGAGAGCGATGAAGAGCGGTAACATCGTACTCATCGGCTTTATGGGGGTCGGCAAGGGCACAGTAGCGCGGGCTCTGGCTGCGCAAAGCGGGATGTTTGCGCTTGATTGCGACGATATGATCGAAAGCTACGCCAATAAAAAGATCGGGCAAATTTTTAAAGAGCAGGGCGAGCAGAGCTTTAGAAAGATGGAAGAGGGTCTTGCGAAATTTTTAGAAAAGTCCGTCCGCTGCGCCGTGATCTCTACGGGCGGCGGCTTTTACGCCGTGAAAAATTTAAACAAAATCGGCACCGTCGTGTATCTGAAATCAAGCTTTGAGGGGATTATTGATCGCTTAAAAAATAGCGAGAACGCGGAGAAAAAATTTGCCAAGCGCCCGCTGTTAGCGGATCTGCAAAAGGCCGCGGCGCTTCACGCCGAAAGAGACGGGGCGTATGAAAAAAAGGCCGACATCGTAATCGACGTCGAAAATAAAAGCGTAAAAAAGATCGTAAAAGAAATTTGCTCCGCCTGCGACGGGCTAAATTTAAAGGGGAAAAAGATGTCTAAGCAGAAGTGCTCTGGCGGCGGCAAAAATTCCGAGCCGCACGGCAAAGATGGTAAAAGCGATAAGCTTAAAAAGAAAGAGGCGCTAAAGCAGAAGTTGCGCGAGCTACTGGAGGGCTTAGAGCGCGAGGAAATTCCAAAGCGGGTGATCGCGTGGCACTTCGATCTTTACGAGCCTTACGCGCTGCAGCTGGCGGGATCGAGCAGCTTTGATGCGGATGACGACGACTGGGCGTGCGAGGACGAGGATGAGTTTTATCCCGAATGTTCACGCTTGCAGCTTGATTTTTTAAGCGAGCTTTCGTGGCGACAGGTTTTAAAAATACTCGTGCAGGCTCTGCGCGAGCTGCGAGAGCAGATGCCTAGCGCTAAAATTTTTGAGTGCAAGCACATTGCCGTGGGTTTTGTGGACGGCGATCTGATTTTGATTTAAAGGAGCAACGATGAGAATTTTAACGGGTCTTCAGCCCAGCGGCAAGCTGCATTTGGGCAACTACTTCGCGAGTATCAAGCAGATGGTGGATGCGCAAAATGCGGGCGAGCAGATGTTTATGTTTATCGCAAACTACCATGCGCTCACGTCCGTAAGCGGCGGCGCAAAGCTAAAAAACTCCACCTACGAGGCCGCCGCGGCGTTTTTGTCGCTGGGGATCGATCCGAAAAAGACGGTGTTTTGGGTGCAAAGCGACGTGAAAGAGGTGTTGGAGCTTTACTGGATTTTAAGCGGGTATGCGCCGATGGGGCTGCTCGAGCGGGCGCACGCCTACAAAGACAAGATCGCAAAGGGCTTTGAGAGCAAACACGATCTGTTCAGCTACCCCGTGCTGATGGCGGCGGACATCCTGCTATACAGCGCGGAGGTCGTGCCTGTGGGCAAGGATCAGATCCAGCACGTCGAGATCGCCCGCGACATCGCGCTTAAATTTAACAACGCCCACGGCGAAATTTTAACTATTCCGCAAGCGCGCGTAAATGATGAAGTGGCGATCGTGCCGGGCACCGACGGCGCGAAGATGAGTAAAAGCTACGGCAATACGATCGATATTTTTGCAGATGCCGCGACGCTAAAGAAGCAAATTTCAAGTATCGTAACGGCCTCCGAGCCGCTAGAAGCGCCTAAGCAGTGGCGCGGATGCAATGTCTATAACATCGCGAAGCTGTTTTTAAACGATGCGGAGCAAGCGGAGCTGCAGGCTCGCTACGAGCGCGGAGGCGAGGGGCACGGGCACTTCAAGGCGTATCTGAACGAGCTCGTGCTTAGCTACTTCAAAGACGCACGAGATAAATTCGAATACTATCAAAGCCACCGCGAAATTTTAGACGAGATGCTCAGACAGGGCGCGCAAAGGGCGGCTGCGACGGCTGCTTCATTGATGCAAAAGGTTCGCGCCGCCGTGGGGATTTATCGCTAAGGAGAGTGAGATGACGGATTACGCTAGAGAAATTTTATCTGACGGCAAGATGCTTCGGCAGAAACTGGAAATTTTCTTGCAAACTCCTAGTAAGGTTGAAATTTACGCACGCGCCTGCGAGAAATTTTTCGCCGCGGGCAAGCAGCGCGAGTTAAATTACGCAAGCACGTGGAGCTGGTGTGGATTTTTCGGTACGCTGTTCTTTTTTCTGTACCGCAAGGAGTATAAAATTGCCGCAGCCCTATTTGCCGTTATGGTAATTTCTTGCTTCGTTCCGTTTTTGGATGGACATGATAGAACTATAGGAACGGCGATTAGCGTCAGTAGCGGGACTATGGCGAAATATTACGTTTGCGACAGTTTTGTTTCATTGCTAGATAAGCAGGACGATGAAGCCCTAAGACGGGGCGGTGGCGTGAATAGATGGGCGATATGGCTCGCGGTAATATTTTACGCTTTTGTCGCAATTGTG
>NZ_CALHHT010000133.1 GCF_938031315.1 uncultured Campylobacter sp. | reverse complement strand
GTTCACCCACCGCGTCGATGAGGTCGTGGTACTCCTTCGTTCGGCGCACCTCACCTAGAAGGCGCTTCCACCATCGGAAGAAGTCCTTCACCGTGCCCAGGAGAGATTCGAACATCCCCCAGAGCTTTCCGATTGCTTCGCTCAACCCGTCGACTGCGCCGTGCTTCTCCATGGATGCGTAGAGCTCTTTTGCTTCCTCAACCCATGCAGCAGCATAGGTCTCTGCGAGCTCCCAGATGGCGTGGCCGAGATCCTTGACCTCTGCAATGAAATCATTCAGCGCACTCGAGCCCTGGACGCGGTCGAAGAAATCCGACACCGCGCCGGAGAACTCCTCCCACTTTTTCTTTGCCGTTTCGATGTACTCGTTGAGCTTGTCCCAATACTCACCGAACGCCGACTGCTTGCCCTCCATGTGACCATAGTAATCGTCAATGAGGAGGAGCAGCGTGCTCACGAGGAGCATCATGCGAGTCAGCGGGTTCGCCTTCATGACAAGCGCAAGCCCTGCCAGTGCGGCGGTGGCTATTTTCACCCCCTTGGGAAAGCTCTCCCACATCCGCCAGAGGGCTTTCCCGACGCTCAGAACAAGCATCAGAAAATGCTTTCCGATGTTGATGATGTAGACGAGCATGCGCGCGGCTTTTTGAAAAAGAAAAACGCCGAGAGCGCGAAGCAAAAAAGCGCTAACACAGAAAGCGGCGCGCGGTAACCTTCCAGCGCCTCCGCGCCCGAAAAAATGGAAAAGCTCGCGCCGAAAATCAAAAATAAAAGCGCGGGCAGGCAGCAAAACGTCGCCGCGACCGCGCTAAAAATCGCGGCGAATATCAGCCACAGACTGCGCGCGCTGAAGCGATTTTTGTTAAAATTTTTTCGGTTTTGCGCCAAGGTTTCTTGCGCGGGATTTTCTAGTTCGGTTTTCAAATTTTGCCTTTAAGTATAATCTTAATAATCTTGTCGCACCCTCGTCGGCTTTAGGCGTGGAATTTTATCTGCAAATTTTACCGCTACCAAATTTCGCACAGAGTGGCAAAGAGGCGAAATTTTAAATTCCGCAAGCCGTAAATTTTAAAATTTCGCGCCGAAAAATTTCAAAATTTTGCTCGCTTTAAAATTTCAAAATTTCGCCGCCATGTCGCTCGCAAAATTATAAAAAATTCTAAAAAATTCTAAAATATAGCGCTAAAACAAGGCGCGCTTTTACGCGCTCCAACGCGCATAGTCAAATTAGGAGTGGCAGCACGTAGATTAGGGCATTTTTACACATTCGCTCAAAGCCGTCTGGTCGAAAGTCTTTTGCATGCCTACTTAAAAAAGCCCAAGCTGGCGCACCGCATAGCAAAACGCGAACCGCTACAACTCTTTCGATCTGTAATCGTAGCTGAAATCTTTCGGCGAGTAGTAATTAAG
>NZ_CALHHT010000132.1 GCF_938031315.1 uncultured Campylobacter sp. | reverse complement strand
CTAAATTTAAAGGCTTAAATTTTATAGCAGCCGGTCGTCGTTGCCGCCCGGTATAAGTGCGCGGCGCGGCAGTAAAACGAAAACGTAAAAAAGAGTATCAAAATAAGCGGTCGTATCTGATCGCAAAATTTTAAAATTCATTCCGCGGCGGGAAGTTAAATTTAGAAAAAACTGCGGCGAGATCGCACGGCGTCCGTTATCTGTTTCGCAGCGGCGAAGCTAAATTTAGAGCGCAGACTTTGCAGGCAGAATTAAATTTAAAAGGCAGCGCAGGCAAACGCCGTTTAAATTTAACTCGGCCGCGAGCCGAATCTGCAAACAGGAATTTAGCCGAACTGCGGATAAGGCTTTACTAAATCGTAAATTTCACCCGCGGCACCGCTAAAACAGCGCGGTTTTTACGGACGAGCTGCACCGCAAAACAAACCGCCGCATAAGTTTAAATTTAAAAGCAAGAGTAGATTTTATGTCTGCCGCGACGAGGCAAGGTGCCGCGCAAAGCCCTAACTGCACAACACGCGCTGTTTAAAATCAAAATTTGTGCGAGCGATACGGCGTGCGCAAGCCGTGATCGCAAAAGACGCAAAATTTAAAATCAAACTCTGCGCGAACGACGCGCTGAAATTTCACATTCGCAGCCTAAATTTCGCGCTTTTAAACGCTAAACTTATCCGCGCATTTAAGAAAGCTGCGCCCTACCTTCCAGCGCCCTATTCCAAAGCAGCCCTAGGCTCGCTCATACCGACCAGGCTCGCAACGACGCTCGTCGGAAAGGCGCGGATCATCTCGTTGTATTCCCTCGCCGCAGCGGCGTAGTCCTTGAGGGCCGCGGCGATGCGACTGCGGCTACTTTCGAGTTCATTTTGCAAACTCGCAAAATTTTGATCCGCCCTAAGCTCAGGATAGCGCTCGATCGCCAGCATCAGCCGCGAAAGCGCCGAGCTTAGCTCGCTTTGCGCGGCGTTAAATTTAAAAAACGCGTCTCGGTTTTGCGAGGCATCGTCCGAATTTAGGGCGGTCGCCTTGGCCTGCGCGCTTATGACGCCCTGCAGCGCGTCTTTTTCGTGCGTCGCGTGATCTTTCACGATCTGCACGAAACCGGGGATCAGCTCCGCGCGGCGCTTGTATTGGCTCTGTACTTGCGCCCACGCGGCGTTTACCTCCTCGCTTTTGGCAACGAGATTATTGTAAACGGGCACCGCAAAGATCACGCAGGCGATCGCCGCGATAATAAGCAGGATCAAAATTTTTAACAAAACAAAGCCGCGGCGCTTTGATTCGCCGCTAAAACGG
>NZ_CALHHT010000131.1 GCF_938031315.1 uncultured Campylobacter sp. | reverse complement strand
TGTCTGCTCGGGGCGTTTTACGGCATCGCGGCAAGCCTTGGATACGCGCCTAGACTCTACGAGCTTGATGCGAGATTTGATCTTGCGCGAAATCTCGGTTTGAAAAGTGGCGAGCAGACGGACGCCAGCTCTGCCGCCGCCGTCGATACAAACGGATCCGGCGCTGAAATTTCGATCCAGAATACTGCGCCGCAGATAGGACCTTCGCAAAAAGAGAAAATTTTATATATTCAAAAAAGCATCGGAGTGAAGCAGGACGGGATTTTCGGCGCACGCACGCTAAAAAAAGCGAGGGAGGTTTTGGATCAAAATTTAAGCAGCGTCGATGAAATTTACGAGGCGATTAAGGCAAAGCAAGTACGGTGAATTAATTATTTAATCTGAATTTGAGCACAAGCATACTTTACTTAAATTTTATCGTAAGAACTCAATTTTATGTAAAAAAATGTTTACATAGAGTTTTGCATAAAATTTTTAAGGAGTTATATAGCGCATTTTCATTATACTTTTCGGTGCAGAATTAAATTTTTAAAAGGAATGTTATGAAACATAGGTTTTTGAGAATTCTTTTTCCTCTTATTTTGGCTATATTATTTGGAGGCTGTGGCGGTGGATATCATTATGACGTAAAGCCCACTCCTTTACAGAAGGGCATTTCAAAATATGTCCTAGGCGATTTTAAATTTTCACTCACGGAGGATCATAGAAATAAAGCAAATCTTACATACAAGAACGAACAAGAGCTAAAGAAGGATTTTGTAGCGGCAATAAACAAAAATCTTGCACAGATCGGTTTGCTCGGCGTTGAAGGCAAAGATTATAAGATTGATATTATAATGAACTACCTCAGGCGCTTTAACTACGGCGGCAATGCTTTAAATAAGCCATATTTTGACTATAGCGTCGAAATATTCGATAACACGGGCACAAGGCTAGCCTCGTATGCTATCTCTACATCAACGACAAAATATTCTTATTTTAAAGATCTTGCGGTTAACTTACAAATTGGGACATATCAACGAGATGCCGAGGATGAGCCGGAAGATATCGAACTTATCGCCAAGACGCTAGTAGAAGAAATTTCCGAAATCGGAAAATAATCTCGTTTGCCTACAGACGCAGTGTTTAACGAGAATAAGTGGTTTTATACACGCCTTTACGCGAAAGCTACGAAAGGCTTAAATAGTCGCGCAAGCTTGCATCAGGAGCAAGATCATGACGCTGGCGCTGATTCGCCACGTTACGCTGCTGATCGATCGCGGCGTGTGCGACGCCGCAGGGGCGGCACGGCGCGAAATCCTGTATGATACTACGTAAAATTTGGCCTTGTATGAAACCGATAAATTTTAAGCCGCGCAGGAAAAGCTCGCCTGCATAAGCCGAGTATGCTCGTCGCCGCTGCCGCGCGCCGCGCACACCCACCAGGTCCTCGCAGAGGCCGGGGGAACCGTCGTGGGCATGGACGCCCTGTCCGTGGGCCTGGCCTCGTGGAGGCTGGGCGCTGGCCGCGCCGTCAAGGAGGATCCCGTGCAGGCGGGCGCCGGCGTCGAGATTCACGCCAAGCCTGGTGACACCGTTGCGGCGGGCCAGCCCCTGCTCACGCTCCACACCGACGACGAGTGGCGCATCGAGCGCGCCCTGGAGTCTCTCTCCGGCGCCATCGAGATCGCCGACGGGGTGATCCCCGAGCCGCGTAGCGTCGTCCTGGAGACGGTGTCCTAAAAGCGGGCAGCCGCGAGCGCACAGGGAGGAGGAATCGTGGAACGGCGCGACGAACAGTCGATTGAGGCGGTCAAG
>NZ_CALHHT010000130.1 GCF_938031315.1 uncultured Campylobacter sp. | reverse complement strand
TTTTAAATCCCGAGGGCTTGCGCTTTGAAAACGAGTTCGTTCGTCATAAAATTTTAGATGCGATCGGCGATCTTGCGCTCGTGGGCGCTCCGATTTTGGGCGATTATACGGCGTTTGCGGGAAGCCACGATTTAAATCATAAACTCACTTTGGCAGTCCTTGCCGACGCGAAAAATTTCGAGCTAGTAGATCTTACCGCCGAGATCGTACGCGAATATCAAACAGTCTTCGCCTAAGGCCGAAAAATCAAAGAAGTTCAAATTTTAATTGCCGCTCTCAGCGCTCCATGCCTGATCGGCGTGTATGAAAACGGCGCTAAGATAGCGGAATTTGCAAGCGCCGAAGGCGAAAAAGCCGATAAATTTCTGGTCGCCAAATTTAGCGAAATTCTAAAAACTTATAAAATCAAAGAGCTCATCTACGCAAATACTCCCGGCAGCTTCATGGGCATGAAGGTAAGCTACGTGATATTGTGCACGCTTAGCATCGCTCTTGATGTGCCGCTGTACGCCATCAGCGGCTTTGAGCTAAGCGGCTTCGGACCGATCAGAGCGAATAAAAATTTCAGCTACGTTTACGAGTGCGGCGAAATCAGGATGAAAAAATGCACCCCCGCCGCGCTATCTTTGCCGCAGGATTTATCGGTTTTAAATAAAAGCGATGATATACTTCCAAATTACATCATAGAAGCGGTTTAGGAGAGAGCTTGATTATAAGAATTCCTGCGACGAGCGCAAATTTAGGCCCCGGTTTCGACGCGCTCGGCCTTAGCCTAGGGCTATTTAACGAAGTAGAGATTACCGAGCAGAAGTTTTTTTGCGTATCGCTTAGCGGCGAGGGCAGCAACAGAGCGTGGCTTAAGAAGGGCAACGCTTTTTTGAATATTTTCAATGAAATTTACAAAAAACTAGGCGGCGATCAAGGTATAAATTTTAAATTCGCCTTTCACAACAACATCCCGTTTTCGCGCGGGCTGGGTAGCAGCTCGGCTGTGATCGTAGGCGCTATCGCAAGCGCTTATAAAATTTGCGGTTTTGAGATCGATCGCGCTAAAATTTTAAACACGGCGCTGGAATATGAAAACCACCCGGATAATATCGCGCCCGCAACGCTCGGCGGCTTTGTCAGCAGCGTCGTGGATGGCAAGATGGTTCGCACGCAAAAATGCGAAATTTCGCAAGATCTGCAAGCCGTCGTCGTCATCCCCGATACTCCGATGTCTACGAGCGAATCTCGCGGCAAGCTGCCTAAGAGCTTTTCGATCAAAGATTGCGTTAGCAACCTCTCGCACGCGGCGTTTCTGACCGCTTGCTTTATGCGGCGCGACTACGACAGCTTGCGCTACGCCTGTATCGATAAGATGCACGAGCAGATGCGCATGGGCGTGCTCCCGCAGCTTTTTAAGGTGCGCGAGATCGCCTATGATAACGGCGCGCTTATGAGCTCGCTCTCGGGAAGCGGCTCAAGCTTTTTAAATTTAGCCTACAGAGCCGACGCCGCAAAGCTTAAAGCCTGCCTTAGCGAAAATTTTAAAAACTTCCGCGTCGAAATTTTAGAGATCGACAACGGCGGCTTTAATATTGACTAAGAAAAATAAAGATATAATCGCATGAGCGAACCGATTAGGATGTGCGTTATTTGCAAGGGGCGCTTCGCCAAGCGCGAACTCCACGCCTTTTTGCAAAATTTTAAAAATATAAGCTCAAACAGACAATTTTATATTTGCGACGGTTGCATAAATCAAAAAGAGAAAATTTCAAAATATCTATCTAAATTTGCGTCTAGCGCAGATTTGGGACATATCAAGGAGAGGGTTTTAAATGGGTGTTCTGATTAAAGATATCGCGGACGAGCTTGGATACGCAAGCAAAGAGATAATCGAAAAAGCGCAGGAGATGGGCTTTAAAAAGGTAAAAACCGCGTCGAATAAAGTAAGCGAAGAAGAAGCTGCCGCTATTTACGATTATATCCAGACGGGAATTTTGCCGGGGAAAAAGTCAAAGCCTACAAAGAAAAGCTCCGAAAAAGCGCAAGAGGACGAGAATAAGCCCGCCAAAAAACAGAGCGAAACTAAAAAAACCGCTAAAAAAGAGAGCCCTAAAAAGGCGGAAAGCTTAAAAGCTTCCGAATCCAAAGAGTCCGCGCAGAGCGCCAAAGAGCCTAGCGATGAAAAAACTCAGGCGCAAGAGCCTGAGGCAAAAACCGAAAAATCTCAAAATCAAAAAGAAGAAATTTCCTCCGCCGCGCAGGAGAAAGAGAAGAAGCAAAACACCGCTTCAAAGCTTGCGCCGGTGCAGATAAACAGCGGCGATAGCATCGCTAGCGAGAGCCTGCAAAAGCGCCGCGGTCTAGTCATCGTTAAAAAGAAGAAGGAAGTTCAAGCCCCGGCGGCACAAGATAGAACCGAGCCTAGGCGCGAAAAGATAAGTGCGAGCCTAGAGGCGATCTTTTCAAACGCTGAACTAAATTTGAAAAAGAAAAAGATCGAAAAGAAAAAAGCTCCCGCGGCTAAAAAAGAGGACGCCCTTAAAATCGACATTATCCCTGATCATGAGATGGCCGATATCGTCATTGAGGACGAAGACGTCGTGGTAATGCCCGATTTTACCGTCAAACCGATCCAGACCGAAAACCGCACCAAAAATAAAAACCAACCCAATATTTATCGCGCCTCGCAGAATCAAATTTTTAGCAGCGAAGGCGGTATAAGTCGCGGCGGTCGCAAAAAGCATAAAAAAGCCCCTCGCGAGCAGGGTAGCGAAATCGTAAGCTCTGTAAATATCCCAAAAGAGATCCGCGTCTATGAGTTTGCCGATAAGATCAAAAAGCAGCCTAGCGAGATTATTGGCAAGTTATTTGCGCTCGGGATGATGACGACGAAAAACGACTTTTTGGACGAGGACGCGATAGAAATTTTAGCAAGCGAATTTGGCATTGAAGTAAACATCATCGATGAGGCGCAGGAGTTTGATTATATCAAGGCTTACGAGGACAGCGAAGGCGAAGAAAATTTAATCGCTAGAGCGCCTGTCATTACCATCATGGGACACGTCGATCACGGCAAAACGAGCCTGCTCGATTATATCCGAAACTCTCGCGTAGCAAGCGGCGAAGCGGGCGGCATCACGCAGCACGTAGGCGCGTATATGGTCGAAAAAAACGGCAGGAAGATCACCTTCATCGACACTCCGGGTCACGAAGCCTTTACTTCGATGAGAGCGCGCGGAGCGAAGGTTACCGATATCGTAATTATCGTAGTGGCGGCAGACGACGGCGTCAAACCTCAGACTAAGGAGGCTATAGCGCACGCCAAGGCTGCAAACGTGCCGATCATCATCGCGATAAACAAGAT
>NZ_CALHHT010000129.1 GCF_938031315.1 uncultured Campylobacter sp. | reverse complement strand
ACGTTTTTTGGGTTTGAATTATAATCTATATCCCAGTAGCGAAATGCAAAACTTTCAACTTCTTCTTGAGTTACGTATTTGCTAAGACCGGGCACTTTGGAAACATTAGTATCTGAAGTAACGGTAAAATGGGTTTGCTTGCGCTCCACAAGGCCCGATCTTTCGCCTAGCAGATACAGCGCGCATACGACCACCACGCAGATGGCATAAATAAACCGAAGTTTGAAGCTTTTCAAAATTTCCCCTTAGAATTTTGCCCGCGACTATATCCAATCAGTACTTAATAAAATATAAATACTATATAGGCGAAATAGGCAAAGTTAGCTGAAAAATGCGGTTAAGCCGGGTTTGAATGATGAAATCTTTCGAGTAAATTTGGCGAACGAATGTCGTCATAGACCATATTTGCGTAATCGTATCCCTATTTGCACGCTACGCTAGGCTCTATATCCGAAGCTCGTTCGCCGTAAATTTTATCGCAACATCTTTGCGCAAGCTCTTCTTGAAAGCACAAACCACCGAATTATCGTAGTGCTAATGAGCGGCGAGCAGCCGCTGCGCATCACAAAGAGCCGCTATTTTGCGGATCTGTTCGCAAGCTGCTCGCGCGGTCATGAAGTGCGCTTTGCGCCTATTTGCCGATAAAATTTTTCTGCAGCCACTCCATCGCTTTTTCTTCGCTTTCAAATCTGCCGCTTTTGGCTACCTGAAACTGCCCCTCGTAGAAGCGAATTCTGATACCGTCCTGGACGCTATCTACCTTGATGCGCGTGATCCTGTCTTTGTTTAGATAGGTTCGGTCGTTTAGTTTTACAAACATCGTTCTCTCCTTTAAAATTTAATGGTTTTTATCTGCCGCTTTACTTGCGTCTTTCTCGCCCTCTTTTTTCAAAAAAAGCTCCTTAAAGCGCTCGTTTGCGTAGTGTTCTATATCGCTTTGCAGCTGCTTATACGCGGCGATCAGCTCATAGGCGCGCGCATTTAACGTCGTACCCGCGGCATTGCCGCCGCCTTGCTTGGTGCTAAAGAGCTCCTCTTGCAGATTTTTTTGTAAAATTTGCAGATGGCTCCAGCATTTTTTGTAGTTCATCCCTAAAACCTCGGCGGCTTTAGAGATGGAGCCCGTTTGGGCGATCACGTCTAGCACTTCGGTTTTGCCCTTGCCGAAAATGAGCTCGCCCTGCGCATTTTCGATCCAAGTTTTTGTTTTTACTCTCATTCTTTTGCCTTTCTTCTCCTTAAAGCAGCCCAGCTGACAATATTTCACGTCTATGGCGTGCTCCTTAAGCGTAGAGCGCACGGTATCAAACCCCACTCCGCCGCTAGCTACGGCTCGGGCGTCGCGGCAAAAAATCCGCCTTTTCTCATCCAAAAATGGATTTAGCTTTTGCAACGCCTTTATGCTGCCTCCGCTACATTGCAGCTTGCCGAACTGTCCGAGTTCGCAGCGATCTATCCGTATCCCTTCGCGCGCTGCGAGATCTCCTACGACGCTTGCATCTACGCCTAATTTGGCGGCGATCTTAAACGCCGCGCCGCAATCGAGCTTGCCGCTTGGATTTAGTAAATTTAAAATCAGCCTTTTGATCTCGCTTGTTTTTTTATCGTCTATCTTGATATCTATCTCCATGCCGCCCTCTTAACTCAAAATTCTCTCTTCGCCGCTATAGACGTTTAAATTTTCGCCGCGCGCGAAGCCGCAAAGGGTAAGATCAAATTTACGCGCGATCACGACGCCGAGGCTCGTAGGAGCCGTACGCGAAACAAGCGCGCTAATGCCGCTCACCACGGCTTTGGCGACCATTTCGGAGCTTAGCCTGCCGCTTACCAAAAGAAGCGAGCCCTGCGTATCGCACCCCGCCAAGACCGCCTTGCCGACCGATTTATCGATGGTATTGTGCTGGGCGATATCCTCGCCGATAAAATACTCGCCGCCCGCAGTAAAGAGCTTTGCGGTGTGCACGCAGCCGGTCATCTCATAAAGCTCGCACTGCGTGTAAAACTCGCTCATCAAATTTAAAATTTCATTCTTATGAAATTTAGCGTCCGAGCGGACTTTGCGCGCCGCCATCGCCTCAGGATCGATATTTGCCGTAGAGCTACGTCCGCAGCCGCTGATGATGACCTTTTCGGCATCGAAGCTATTTAGCCGCTTTTCGTTTATCTCGCCGCAGACATTCACGCTAAGCCCGTCCGGCGCGAGCTCGATACTCTTTATACGGCTTGGATCCGAGATCAAATTTTCGCTCAGCAAATAGCCTATCGCAAGCGCCTTTAAATCGCTCGGAGTCGCCATCAGCGCGCCGAAACGCTTGCCGTTTAGTAAAATTTCAAGCTTGATCTCGCGCACTAAGATATCGCTTACGATCCTTCTTTCATCGCCTTTAAATTTAACTATCTCCGCCCTATAAATCGGCTCCATAGACCTTCCTTATTTTAATTTCGCCCGTATCGTAGTGAAATTTTGCTTAAATAGCCTTAATTCGCCGAAGTAAAGCCGTCGTACCGAAGCGGCGTGCGTAAATTTAAATCGCTCGCATTTTTGAATTTAAAAAATCGCGTGGAAAATTCCACGAGCCGCTCGCACCGTGTGCACAAGCGGCTATGAAGCGCCCGCAGAGATGAAATTTCATCAAATTTTGCCGTAGCCGCGATTAAATTTCATCTTTGCAAAGCGGGCGGAATTTACCGCCCAAACTACCTATGCACCGGCGATAGATAAGGTTTCTCGGAGTGCATCGACATCTCGTTTTGTCTTCTGAACTCGATAAACTCGCTCTCGCTAAGCTTTCTGATATTTGCGATCGTCATCTTTAGCGGTGGGATGCCAGATAGCGGATCTAGATCGCCTGCATGCACGAGCTCGTTGCCGTCGGCCTCGCTGTAATGGAAGGTCGTAAATATCGTGCCCTCTTTCAGATCCGGATTTATGCGAAGCTTCGCGGCGATCTGACCGCGCTTATTTTTAACAAGCGCGTAGCAGCCTTCGGTAAGCTCGCGTTCGCGTGCGATGTCGGGGCTAACCTCGATGAGCGCGCCTTCTGCGCCCGCGCCGTACTCTAGCGCGCGGCACTCTCTCGTCATCGTGCCGGTGTGGTAGTGATAGACCTTGCGCCCGGTCGTAAACAAGCACGGATAAATTTCATCCGGTATCTCGCTAAGCGCGCCGCTTCCCACCGGATAATCATCAGGAATTTTCATCTTAGCTCTAAAATCCGCCTCCGCTTTAGCGCGATCGTTTTTATCGTCCACGTAAAGCACCGGCACCATTCTAAATTTACCGTCAGGCAGCATCGATTTATGATCTGCGTAAAGAACCGGTGTGCCCGGATGATCTTCATCAGGACATGGCCAGCTTATGCCGCCTAGCTTATCTAGCCTATAATAGCTAATACCGCCGAAAAATTTAGGCATTAATGCACGCACTTCGTTCCAAATTTCTTCCGCGCTTAAAAAATCAAACCCTTCAAGTCCCATTCTTTGCGCAATATTGCAAACGACCTTCCAATCAGGCTCTACGCCAGGAGCCGGCTCGCTTGCCTTGCGCGTGCGCTGGACGCGGCGGGAAGTGTTTAAAAAGGTGCCGTCCTTCTCGCCCCAGCCGGCAGCAGGTAGTACGACGTCGGCCTTCTGTGCGCTCTCGGTAAAGAAAAGATCCTGCACGATAAAGCAATCCAAATGGTGCGTTGCATGCACGAAGTGCTCCGTCCAAGGATCGCTCATTACAGGGTTTTCGCCGTAAACGTAGAGCAGCTTCAGCTCGCCGCTATCCATCTTATCGGGTGCGACCGTAAGCTTAAAGCCTGGAGTTGGATTTAGCTCGAAGTGCCATACTCTGCGCGCCTGCTCCTGAGCGTAAGCGGAATTTACCGCGCCTGCCGGGATGACGTTAGGTAGCGCGCCCATATCGCATGCGCCCTGGACGTTGTTTTGACCGCGCAAAGGATTTACGCCTGCGCCTCGTTTGCCTAAATTCCCCGTCAAAATAGCTAAATTTGAAAGCGAAAAGACGTTTGAGGTGCCGTCGCTAAACTGTGTGATACCCATCGTGTAGCAGATCGCCGCTGCGCCTGCTTTAGCATACATTCTAGCAGCTTCGATTACGAGCTCTTTTTTCACGCCCGTCTCGCGCTCAAATCGCTCAGGCGTAAAGTCCTTAACCGCTTCTTTTAGATACTCGTAGCCGTGAGCGTAGTTTTTGATAAACTCGTCATCTTGCAAATTTTCGGCAATGATAACATTCATAATGGTATTTAGCGTCTTAATGTTCGCGCCCACCGGGATTTGTAGATAGATATCGGCTTTTTTCGCCATATCTGTGCGCTTTGGATCTACTACGATCATCTTGGCGCCTCGCTGAAGCCCGCGCTGCATCTGCATAGCGATGATCGGGTGACACTCGCTCGTGTTGGTGCCGATGAGTAAAAATACGTCCGTATCGGTAGCGAATTCGACCAAATCGTTCGTCATCGTTCCGTTTCCTAGCGTGTTGGCAAGACCTGCCACTGTAGGAGCGTGTCAAAGACGGGCGCAGTGATCGACGTTATTGCTGCCCTGAGCTCGGAAAAATTTCTGAAAAACGTAGTTGTCTTCGTTATTTGAGCGCGCCGAGCTAAAACCCATTATTGAGCTTGGGCCATATTTAGCGACGGTCTCTTTAAATTTAGACGCTACAAAATCGTAAGCCTCTTCAAAGCTTACCTCCTCAAGCTTGCCGCTTCTATCAAATACTCCGTTTTTCTTACGGATCATAGGTTTGGCAAGGCGTTTTGGAGAGTTTACAAACTCCCAGCCGAACATCCCTTTTAAGCATAGCTCGCCGTCATTTACGTGGTGGGCCTGCGTAGGGCGCGCGTTTACGATCCTGCCGTCTTTTACGATAAGATCGATACCACAGCCGGTGCCGCAGTAAGGACAAGTCGTTTTGACAATCTTTTCTCTGGACTGCATAATATTCCTTTCAAGAATTTTGGTTTGCACGGCTATTATACTTTCTAGATTATAAAAGAAATTTTAAATTAGTGAATTTTTTTAAGCAAAATTTAAGCAATATGCAAATATCGCATATTAAATTGAATAGTTAAATTTTACGCTTTTGCCTCGGTAATGGCGGCGTTTTAGCGTAAAATTTATCGCTTATCGCAAAAGACGCTTTTTAAGCTAAATTTTAGAATTCCGATGGAATTTTAAAATTTCAAGATGCTTTTTCTCTAACTATAAATTTAACTGCGCAAGTTGGCTTGAAATTTTTGCAGCAAGCCATTTCGCGGCAAAACGCGCCGCGAATTACGACTCATAAATAATCAGCGCAATTAGAATATAAAATTTGCCTTTAAATTTAAACCTTTAAGCCTACGCAAAAACGCGAAGGCGCAAGAGCAACAAGGGCGCGCTGGGCATTGCGCTTTACGGGCGGCATTTTCATAAATTTAAAAGCGCCCAGCGGCGCAAGCCCTACTCGAATTCTATCTTTTTTAGATAGTCGTATAAATTTAGCACCGCGATAAATAGCGTTAAAATCGCGGGCCCCAAGATCACGCCCCAGAACCCGAACGTGCTGATGCCCGAAAGCATCGAGAAGAAGATCAGCATCTCGTTGATGTTTGCGGGGTTTTCGACCAGGCGCGAGTTGATAAATTTGATCACGAGCGGCTTAATGAAGCTGTCCGCGAGCGTCGAGATCAGTATCACGCAATACGCCATTATCACGATCGCGCCCGAGGTGCTGCCCCCCGCTAGCACGTATAGCGCGGTGGGCACGTAGATGAGCGCGCCGCCGACTGCGGGGATGAGCGAGCAGAAGGCGAAAAGCACCCCCATCAGCAGCGCGTCAAAGCCGAAGATCCCCGCGATGATCGAAAACAAAAAGCCCTGCAATACGGCGTTGAAGATGGTTGAGTAAAACACGACGCTCATCGTATTTGCCGTCTCGGAAAAGATATAATCGATCTGCGCGGGCTCGACGGGTAGAATTTTTTTGAAAAAGCGCTTGAAGCTCTCGCCGTAGAGGTATGCAAAAAAACAAAACACGACGATAAGCACCATATCGACGATAAATTTCGCGCTGGACTTTCCGACGACCGAGAGATAGGAGATGATCTGCTTCGCCACGCCCGCGACGTCTAGGTTTGCCAAAAACGAGCGGAACTGCGTATTAAATTTTTCAAAAGGCCCGGGCAGTTTGATGTCTAGGCTCTGAACGTAGCTAAGCGCGTCGTTTAGGCGCGCCATATCGAAGCTCGCGGCGTTTTTGGCGATCTCGATCACAGCGTAGATGAAGGGCACGAAAAAAAGCGCGCAGAGCAAAAACAGGCTAAGCACCGAGGCTAGCGTGCGCCTACCGCGACACAGCTTCGTTACTTTAGCGTGCAGACCCGAGGTCGCCACCGCCATCAGCACGCCGATTGCGATCACCATCAAAAACGGCGAGAACAGATAGATCACGCAGCAAAACATCAGCAAGGTTGCGCCGATAAAAAATATCTTGTTCGTTTTCGCGCGCCCGTTAGCCTTGGCAAGACCTGCTTTCACACCCACAGCAGCTCCCGAAGCGGCAGCAGCGCCTAGCGCGGAAGCATTAGCAGATGAGACTTTGTCGGTTTCGGTACGGTTTTTGCTTCGATTTTCGGCAGCGGTTTTAGTCTTGCCTTCCGCGGCACCTAACGCAGCCGCTTCCGCTTTATCGGCGTCGGTATTTGCTTTAACGGCTTTAACCCCGCTTTCAACACCGACATTGGCTCCACTTCCGCTTTGATTTTTGGCACCGATTTCGGCTCTATTTTCAGCAGCGGTTTCGGCTTTGTTTTTGATGGTCGCTTTGGCTTCGGCAGCGGCTTCGATTTTACCCTCAGCGTTATTTACGGTCTGATTTTCGGTGAAATTTTGCGCCTCGTCTTTGGCGTTATCCTCGGCGTTATTTTGGGCTATCTTTTCAGCCAAGTTTTCATTGCGGCTTGCGGCATTGTTTTTTGGCGTCGGCAAATTTTATCCTTTTGAAATTTGATGAGCTATTTTATAAATTTTTTTATCAGATTTCGATTAAATTTTGAAATTTCATAGAATTTACGAGCGGCGTTCTCGTGCGTTTTCAACATACAGCGCACTATACGACATATACACGGATCGTACCTAATTTATGAAAATAGCGCATAGCTCGAACATGCGTCAAAACCAGATGTGTGCTCCTATGCCGCATTCGAGCCCTGCGCGCACCGTGGCAAGACTCCATCTTGTGCCGAGCTTTTGGCACAGCTCGGGCTATCGCGCGTGGTAATCGGCGCGCGCGATACGAATGCACAGGCTGCTGGCGGTGCGGAAATTTTACGCCGCGGGGG
>NZ_CALHHT010000128.1 GCF_938031315.1 uncultured Campylobacter sp. | reverse complement strand
AACTTTAGGTGGGTGCAGGGAGTGCTTGCACTCCCGCTCGCAGCGGCGGCTTAGCCGCCGCGAGAAGTCAAGATCAAAACGGATACGTCAAGCAGCAGACGCGACCGACCTTTTCGTTGTAACTGACATCGAGCTGCAGATCGTATAGTTTGCTTAAAATTTCGCTTTTTATGATCTGCTCGGCCTTGCCGTATGCGACCTCGCCGCCGCCTTTTACGAGCGCGACGTATCCGCCCAAAAGCAGCGCGAAGTCCGGATTGTGCGTGGCCAAAACGACGGTGTAGCCGTTTTTTAAAAGCTCCTTCGTGGCGCGGAGGAATTTGTATTGGTTGGCAAAATCCAGCGCCGAGGTGGGCTCGTCGAAGATCACGATCTTTGGCTCGCTGCAAAGGGCGCGCGCGATGGACGCCATCTGCCTCTGGCCGCCGCTTAGGCGCGTGATGATCTTATCTTTTAGGTGCCAAATTTCAAGCATTTTCATGTAGCGCTGCGCTAGCTTGTAGTCTTTTTCGCTCGGCTGCGAAAAGATCCCGATATGCGCCGTGCGCCCCATCAGGACGTATTCGAATACGCTGTAATCGTACTCACAGACCTCGCTTTGCGAGACGTAGCCGATGATCTCGGCGCGCCCTTTGGCGCTGAGGCTCGCCATATCCTTGCCGTCGATTGAAATTTTACCGCGCAGAGGCTCAAGCGTGCCGCTGATTAAATTTAAAAGCGTCGATTTACCCGCGCCGTTTTGACCCAAAATCGTCAGCATCGCGCCCGCTTCGAGGTTTAAATTCACGTCGCGCAGCGTCAGAGGAGCGGATTTTACGTAGCCGAAGTCTAAGCTTTCAACCCTAACCATTTAGCTTCCTTTTATTTTTAAGCAGGATGAATATAAAAAATAGTGTGCCGATGAAGCCCGTAAGCACCCCCAGCGGGATCTCGCTTTGATTTATGCTGCGCGCTACGTCGTCTACGATGAGCACGAAGATCGCGCTTAAAAATATGCTCGCGGGGATCGCTTTGGTGTTGCTCACGCCCACGATCATGCGCGTTAGATGCGGCATCAAAAGCCCCACCCACGCGACTATGCCGCTGATACACACGCTGCTTGCGGTTAGCAGCGTCGCGCAGACGATGATGATACCCCGCTCCAGCACGACGTTTACGCCGAGCTTCGCCGCAGTCGCATCGCCCATGGATAGGACGTTTATGCGGTAGCTCATCAGCACCAAGACTACGATACAAACCCCCATCACCGGCGCTATCATCGCTAGCACGGAGGGATCTACTTTCGCGAGGCTTCCTAGCTGCCAATATACGATGTCTGCAAGCTTCGTCTCGGGATCTGCCATAAATTTTAAAAATCCGATCAGCGCGCCCATCAGACCGCTTACGATGATGCCCGCAAGCACGAGCATTATGGTGGCGCTTGAACGCAGCGCGCGCGTGATCAAAAGCGTAATGCAAACCGCCGCAAGCCCGAAAACGAAAGCGAAAAGCTGGATCAAAAGGATATTTAGATCAAGCAGGATCGCGATCGCCGCGCCCACGCAAGCTCCGGCGCTCACGCCTAAAAGATCGGGCGAGACGAGCTGGTTTTTAAAGACGCCCTGATACGCCGTGCCGCTGATGCCCAGCGCCGCGCCCACGAGCACTGCGGCGATGATACGCGGCAGGCGCACCTGCATGACGACGTTATGGACGTTTTGCGCTACTTCGCCGCCGCTAAGCGCTTTTAGCACCTCGGCGATGCTTAGGCCGAAGCGCCCTATACAAAGCGATATCGCGATCGTCGCAATCGTCGCCAGTATCAGCAGCACGAGCATAAATTTAAAATTTTTCATACCTTCCCTTGCTTTAAATTTTATCTTTTGCCTTAAATTTAATCTTTGAAATTTCGCCTCGTTGAAACCCGCTTAAAATTCCGCTTTCCGGCTCGTAGGCGAAAGGCTTGCAGTAAAATTCTTTCGTGATAGCTCCAAGATCAATATTTCAGAAAAGATCCGGATGAAAATTTTAGCCGCCTGCAAGATTTGTAGTGACGCCCTCGCGCCCGTGCGGTCTCAGCCGAAAATGTTTGCAGGTGCAGCATAGACGCACTTTTGCTGCACCGCCTCAAGCTGCGAAACGCAGGACTTGACAGCAGAGCCTCCGCCTCGCACGACATCTCCTACCGATGATGACTTAGAGACTGCAGCGACTTTGATTTATACATCTAAATCCTTAAACAGATGTGGCATTTTAGCATATATCATATTAAATTTTTATGATTTCGGCTTTCATATACGCGGGCGAATTTAATGGCGTGCAGCTTTTTGCAATAAGGCTTTTAGCAAAATTTAACTTGCGGATTTCAGATGAGAGCCTACGAAATTTACGCCAAGATGGAATTTTAAAATTTCATCCTTTCGCGAAAGATAGACTTAAACCTGATGGCGGAATTTTGCCCGGCTAAATTCTGCCGATTTAGCAGTAGACACAACGCGCGGCGAAATTTTATGCAGGATTTGAAGATTTGATTTAAAATTCCACGAACGGATGCGGCGCGAAAATTTTATCTTTATTCGATCGCGGTTTTGCTAGCCATTTAGTCTTAGAATTTTACTAGCCGTTTGGCCGCGGGATTTTATTTGCCCGCAAGAGGTTAAATTTTATCATGAAATTTCGCATCGCTTAAAATGCGATGCGAAATGAATCCGTCCGTCGCTACTGCCAGCCTAGAGCTTTACGCTTTAGGCGCATATCGCTTACCATTTTTAGCGCGAGCGCGACCGGATCGGTATCTACGTGCATCACAGAGCCAAGCGCCCGCCTGGTGCCCTCTTTGAAAAAGTGTATGACATTTGCGGAGCCGTGGATTTGATACTCGACGCAGTGATACGAGTCGATGCCCATTAGGCGGAATCCGAGCGAGGCATCGACGCCCTTTTCGTTCGCCCACTCGGGAGAGGTGAAGGCAAGCGGCAGCTCGTAGAGATTTTTGCCTAGCACTCCTGCGATACCTGCGAAAATTCCGCTGGAGCGGGTATTATCGATACACTCACCCACGTGCCAAACCGGCGGAAGCTCATCTTTTTCTAAAAACGCCCGCAGCGACGCGCCCGCTTTTTTATACGCGCTTTTTTGGCAAAAGCCCAGCTTCATTAGCGGGAACGACGCGCAGCCGTTGGTTAGGATTAGGACGTTATTTTCGATTAGGGTTTGTGCGACATCTATGATAGCGCGCTCATAAGGCACTTTAGGATTGGTGCAGCCGACCATATTTACGATGCCTAAAATTTCACCGCTTTTTAGCGCGTGCGCTAACGGCTCCATGCCGCCGTAGTGCTTATGGACGAATTCTACCGAAAAGCCCACTTCGGCCTCGACTTCGTACGGCGGGATATATACCGGCAGCCCCTTGCGCTTTTCGTGAGATTGCAATGCGCGATCTAGAATTTTACGCGCTAAATTCCTAGTCTCGGCGATATTACTATGGTGATGATCGTAGCCGATATGCTCGGCTCCGGGAAGCCTAGCTGATGAGCTCGTGGTAACGACCTTGGTCTGGAAGCAGTTAGCCACGTCCATGATCGCAGGATAGACATCTTGGACATCGGCGACCCACAGATCAAGCGCTCCCGTGCCTATGACGAGTTCGGCAGTTACGGCGTTTGAGAGCGGCACGACGCCCCAGTTGCGATACATCGCCGATAGTCCAGAACAGCACACGCCGTAAAATGCGATCCCCTGCGCGCCTATTGCGCGAGCCTTGTCTTGGTACTCTTTAGAATTTCCGATCTCCACTATTAGGCTTACCAATGTCGGCAGATGTCCGTGCACGGCGATATTGACCCAGCCTTTTTTAAGCGCGCCCATATTGCTTTTGGAAGTTACGCGATCTCCTACGCCAAATAGCGCATCCGTAGCGATATTTGCAGCTACTACGCCAGTAAATGTAAAAGCAAGCCCACAGCGCAAAAGATGCTGCATCACGCTGCGCCAGTCTCCATCCGTGCCTACACCCGTTCGGTGATATGCCTCAAAGACTTCGTTATACGCACTAATTGGCAAGATATCTAGCTTACGCCATACCTCTTGACGCTCCTTGGGTGCGAGCGCAGTGATGGTTTTATACTCGCCGCTGCTTTGCGAAAGATCTGTTAAAAGCGTATCGGCAAGCTCGATCGCTACCTCTTTTAACTCTCTGCCTTCAGTTGGAATTCCAAAGGCTTTGGCGGTATTGATGATTTTGTATTCACCTATGATTGGTAGATCTAGCTTGCCTTGTGCTGCCCATTTTAGCGACAGTAGGAGCTCTCTGGCGTGCGCGCCGTGTTGAGCTACGCCCGCAGCTACTTGGCGCAGTAAGTTGCGCGACACGATGAGATCGGCGTCCGCACCGCAAGTGCCACGATCGGCCTTTTTAGTGATTTTGCAAGGTCCCATATTGCAGATCTTACAGCATACCCCGCTAAGTCCATAACTACACATAGGCATCTGTTTATCAAAGCGATCAAACGCCGTATCTACGCCGATCTGCTCCATCCTAAGCATCATTTCGCGCACGGCGGGATCAGGGGTTTTCTCAAGTACTTCTTGTTTTGTGGGGAAGGTCTTTTTGTATTCAAGCAACGCCTTCATATAATCCGCCGTAAATTCCGCCTCGTGAAAATGCTCGAAAAGATTGCCCTGCGCGTCTTTATGTGTGTGCGGACTAGCCTCTGCGGGCACTAAAACTTTTGGGATGCCGTGTTCGTCAAATCCGATAATCGCGCGATGAGAGTGGGGCTTGTGATCATGGCAATGTTTGTCGTGCTCGTGCGAGCTGATGGCGGAATTCTCGTCGCACTCATGCGAAGACGCCGCAGAATTTGCGCCGTATTCGTGCAAATAAGCTGCGAGGTTTTCTTCTTGATCGTGTGGGTGGGTCGCAAGATCTTCGTCGTGTAGATGCGAGTGGATTGCGGAGCTATCGCTATGCTTGTGTGAATAAGAGATGTGGTCTTCGCTGCTTGAGCTCTTCGCAGGATTTGAGATGGAATTTGTCAAAGAATCAGCCATGGAATTTGTCGTAGAGTTGATCGCGGAATTTTTAGCGTTGCTTACGCTTTGAGCGCTTGAGCACGCCGTAAAGTTGGTGCTTGAAGCAGAGCTTGCGCTATCATAGCCGCCCGGCGCGGAATTTCTGGCTTCGCAATCGCACTCGTCGCAGGAATTCTCACCTGCGGCGCGATTTTTAGAAATTTTGTCACGAGTATGCGAGGCGGAAGTCGTAGAATTTGCAGCGGAATTTTGAGCGATATTTGCGCTTTTATCAAAAACGGACGCGGCGGAGCTTTTGACCGCATTTGCGGCGGAATTTTCTCCCGTATTCGCAGCGGAATTTTCATCCGTCGCAGCCTTCTTGCGTGAGCCTTTTTGTTTTGCGATTTTGTCGTTTGCCATGGTTGCCTCCTTAAAATTTATTTTAAAAATAAGCGAGAATGCAGCCCTCAATAAATATACTTAAAAACTACATTATTTAATTCTTATAGATAAAATTTAACGTGATTGTATTTTTTAATTGCTTTAAATTCCCTTAATAGCGCATCAAAGTAAAAGATAAAATTTTATGAATAAAATATACTAAATAACTTAGTTTAAATTTCGCCGAGCGGCTCGATCATCTTAGATAATCGATTAGCTTGGCGGAGATTTCGTGAAACTGCAAAATTTTATGCCCCTTTTTCTCGCGCATGAAGTCTTGCGCGTCGCGCAATCTCGCAAACGTGATGAGATCGTCGCCTCTGGCGCTTTGCAGCACGCTGCCAAAAACATAAAACGCGTCCTGCGCCCGCAAAATTTCGCCGCTTGCGTAATCGGTGACGTAAAGCTCTGCACCGCCGAAATTTGCGTTCGTGGAATTTGACTCGCCGAAATTGCCGCTAGCGGGATTTTTGCTCATCAAATTTTCCTCTGCGGAAGTCCCGCCGTTATTGCCGCTCAAATTTTTACCCTCGAAAAAATATGCAAACATCGCCTTGGGCGAAGCAAACGCTAGCGCGCTGCCGTCTTTGAGCCTTGCATAGGCGCGAAATTCAGGGTGCGCGCTAGTATCGATGCCGTATTTGGCGCAGGTAAGATTTACGTCTTTAAGCCACGTAAGATTGCGCACTCTTTTAAAATTCTGCACAGAACCGGAGTCTGTACTATTGAGCGTGCCTAAATTTTGTACCGAGCCAGAGCTCTGAGCCGCGGAATTTTGCATCTCCGCTGCGCCGCAAAGCGCTATAAATGCCGCCAAAATGAGTGGAAATTTCACGCCAAATCCTTTGATCTAAAGATAAAATAGCCCAAAACGAGGCTCGCCGCGCCCAGAGCGATCGGATAGAGCAGCGAAAAGGCGATGAAAAGCCCGCGCCCGAAGTGATCTAGGATAAAATACGCCGTCGTGCCGATGACCGCAAGATCGGGATCAAACAGGCTGATAGCGGCGATGCGGAAGTCCTCCATCGGATTTGCTAGAGCGATTGCGAAAATGAGATTTTCGTTCACGCCCGTTTTTGCGAGCAGTCCGATCAGCACGAGATCCAAAAACGCAAGGCAGAAAAGCCAGACGAAAAACGCAAGCCCAAGCCCCATCTCTTGGCTTTTTGAGACGGCGCAGATCAAAAATGCGATCCCTAAAAACGCCGCGCACAAGCTAAAAAGCAGCCCCGTATAAAGCAGGCAGATCGCCCACGGAATGCCCGTGCCCTTGATCGCGCCCCAAACGATCGCAAGCAGCAGCGACAAAAATATCGGCACGAACACTCCAAATAGCCTTCCCAGCGCCTTGCCGTAATAATACTGCGCCTGCGAGATCGGGAAGCTTAGCAGGTATTCTAAGATGTTTAGGTCACGATCGGCTAGGATCGCCTTGCTGGTGGTTACGAGCACGAAGACGGGCAGGATGATGATGCAGATCTGAATAAACAGCAGCAGCAGCCGCGAAAGCCCGCTAAAGCCGAGTACGCGCGAGTCGGTCACCCCCGTGATGAAAAACGCCGCCACGAGCCCGCTAAAGATCAGCAGATAGAGCAAAAACCAGCGCGAGCGGAAAGACTCTTTGATGTCCAAAGCGGCGATGGTGAGTAAATTTTTCATTCTTTTTCCTTTTTTGCGCCTCGGTGCGCTTTTAAATTTAGATTTCTCGCGCGGCTTAAATGCACGCTTTTAAGCTCGGCTCCGTTTTGCGGCGCGGATTTTGCAGCCTTAAATTTGCCAGCCGAGCTTTAAATAGGCGGCGAAATTTTATCCACAGCGTACGACTGCGCCTCGCGCATAAATTTTAAATTTACGGCTCGCTTGCGGCGCCTGCAAACAGCGCGTCGTTTGCTATCCGCCATCCCACATCCGCCGCAGTTTTAAAATTTAGCCGTTTAACGGACCGCTTAAATTTTAGCTTCGTAAAATTTCAAAGCCGGGCGTATCCCGCGGCATAAAATTTTAAAATTCTAAAAATCCCGCATCGGCAAATTCCGCGCCGGATAAATTTTAAATTTACGGCGAAATTTTAAGCTAGCGGCTCGCGTAAATTTTAATTCGGCAGAACGAATTTTGCGCCGAGCATTAAATTTAGCCGCGTTGCGAGATGAAATTTTGCGGTCGTTTTTTAAGTCTAGCTTTGCCTCGCGCAGAAGTCGCAAAGTAAAATTTTATCTCATCTATATCGGCACGGGCGGCACGCTGACAGGGGTCGGTCGTTACCTCCGGAAGAAGAATGC
>NZ_CALHHT010000127.1 GCF_938031315.1 uncultured Campylobacter sp. | reverse complement strand
GCACCGAAGGCTTCTTGATTGCTGATCCAAAAGGTGCGGTAGCCACTTAGCTTAAACATATCGATGATGCTAAGGTTGCGAAACCACGCCCTTTTGCGCTCGCTTTCGTAATCGCTGAAATTTAAAAGTCGCATCAGCACCTGATTAGTAGTGCCGTAAGGCGAGATTGTATCGCTAAATTTTATCAGATTGCCGCTTGCTTCGAGACCCTCCAAAAGCGGCGTATTTTTAACACCGTAGCCGTAGAGCGACATATGCCCGCGCTGCAAGCTCTCGCCGATTATTAGGATGATATTTTTGACGCGAGACTTTTGTGGGGCGGGGCTTGTAGCAGCGTCAGTGGTTTTGGAATTTGAAATCACGCTGGGGTTTTGCGGCGCAGAATTTAAAGTTTCGCCCCAGCTTTGCACCTGAGCGCCTGGGGCGGAAGTAGAATTTTGAGATGCAAGGCCGGGGGTGGCGCTTTGCGGATCTGAATTTGCGCTGCTTTTTAAAACGCTTTCGTTCGCGCGCTTGGCCTCGTCATATCCGAGCTGCACTTCGCGCATATCAGTGATGAAATTTTTATCGCTCAGATAATCTTTTATCGTAAAGGCAAACTCCAGCGGGACATATTGCGATAGCTTGGTTATATAGCTCTGCTTGCCCCGGAAAGCCTTAACGGCGATATCCGCGCAAAAGATCGTTCCACAGATAAGATAAAGCGCCGCCAGCAGCAATCTTAGGCGGCCATGCGCTTGCTCCTTCTCTCGCCGCCCTGCTCTTAGTGCCGCAAAGATGCAGCCGAGCAGTACCGCTAGATATAAAATCGTTGCGGGGTTAAGAAACTGCGAAACAAACTCGCGCGTCTCGGCTGCGTCGGTATGAACGATCGCGTCGATCGCTACGACGTTGAAGCTTGAGTCGAAATTTACGATCAAAAATAAAGACGCGCTCGCAATCAGCGCAATCAGCGCAAGCAATACGAACGAAACGAACTTAAAAAATCGCCCGCTAAGCAAATAGCAGAGGTGAAAGATGAGTAAATTTATGATGAATACCGCGGGAAAGCTCTCGGCGATGTAGGCAAAGATGGGGCCGTTAATCTGATAATGTATCTTAGCCCAGCACGCGAGCAGGCATAGCGCCGTCGCTAGCCAAAACACCCTCCACACGGGACGTTCGCGCAGCGCGGCAAAAAAGCCGCGATCGATTTTCATAAGCAAGCGCGCTATAAGCCTGCCCGCCTTCGTCCGCGCCGCAAGCTCGCCCATATTTGCCAGCGCTGCATAAAATTTTTCTCTCATTTTATATTTCCTGCCTTGTACGAAGAGACGCGACGACGCGCACTCTGCGTAGCGCGACATATTTTCGCTTTAAAATCAAGGCGCAATCTTAGCCGCTTAAAGCTTTGAGCTTGCTTACTTGCGCGCCTTTACGCTTCAAATTTTACAGCTAAATTTTAAAGATACGGGGGAGGGGGGGTAGTAGAATTGGGCGACGGAATTTTAAGGCTAAATTTTAATTGAAAGCGAATCTAAGAGCGAAGCTACAAAACGAGGCTTTAAAAACAGAAAGTGCGAGCTAAACCCAACTTTTAAAATTTTACGGCTAGGCTACAAATCGTCGCGATAGATTTTAAAATTTCTAGTGCGATAGGTTCCAAAAGGCCTTCGGATAAAATTTTTGCGTGAAGCGGCTGAGGTAAAATTCCAAGACACGAGCTATGCAGAATTATCAAAGACCAATCGCGGGCGAAATTTTGCACCGACAAAAGTATAAAATTTTAACTAGGCTGAGCCAGCTTTTGCGCGGAATTCTACGCGACGCTTAGCACTTCGACCTTATTGTCGAAAACCGCCATGCAGTGCTCGTAGTGGCTGGTGCGAAGCCCATCCTTGCTTCTCGTGCTCCACTTATCCTCGGCGATGACCGGCGTGCCGTCCTTTTGGCAGATCATCGGCTCAATGCAAAAGACCATGCCGTTTTTGATTTTAGGGCCCGATTTTGGATTGTTGCCCTCCAGATAGTTTGGGATCTCAGGCTCTTCGTGCGGGTGCTTGCCGATGCCGTGGCCGCAGAAGCCGTATAGCGGCACGAAGCCGCGCGCGCGGATAAATTTCTCGATCTCGAAGCTTAGCTCTTTGAAGTGCATCCCTACCCTGATCGTTTTGATGGCAAACTCCAGCGTGTCCTTGCTGCATGCGATAAGCTCCTCGTCGGCTTTTGAAATTTTACCGACGGGCAGGGTGCGGGCGCTGTCGCCGAAATATCCGTTTAGCTTCGAGCCCAAATCGACGCCTAAGATATCGCCCTCCTGCAAGATCGTTTCGTCGGGGATGCCGTGGATGATGACTTCATTTAGCGAGAGGCAAGCGGCGTTTGGAAAGCCGTATAGCCCTTTAAAAGCGGGATATGCGCCTTTGGAGGTGATGAAATCGTCGATCTTTTTATCGACTTCGAGCAGGCTAAGACCCGGCTTTATGAAAGAAGCTGCGTAATCAAGGGCCTGCGCGACGATCCTATTCGCTGCACGCAGCCCCTCTAAATCTTTTTTTGTTTTAAGCAAAATTGCCATTTATAGCCCGACCGCGCTTAGGGTCTGATATTTGTTCATATAGATCTGCGCTTCGATGCGCCTCATCGTATCAAGAGCGACGGAGACGACGATCAGCACGCTGGTACCGCCGAAATAAAACGGCACGCCCATAAATTTAACGAGCAGCCACGGGATGACGGTTACGAGGCCGAGATAGATCGAGCCCCAAAACGTAAGGCGGCTAGCAACTTCGTTTAAAAAGCTCGCTGTTCCTTCCCCCGGACGAATACCCGGGATAAATCCGCCCTGCTTCTTTAAATTTTCACTAATGTCCTTGGAATTAAAAGCAATTGACGCATAAAAATACGCAAAAAATATAACCAACACAAAGGTCAAAAAGTTAAAGAAGTAATTGCTAGGGCTTAGGAAATCATGGATCTTTTGGATGATCGGATTGGTGCTTGCCTGCAAAATAGTGGTCGGAAACATCAAAATAGCGCTTGCAAAAATCGGCGGAATGACGCCGCTTAAATTTAGTTTGATCGGCACATAGTTCATAATGCGCTTGTTTTGATTCGCCATCAATACCTTGCGCGAAAACGAAACGGGAATTCTGCGCTCGCCCAGCTCTATGTAGATGATCACGCCGATAGTGAGCAAAATAATCCCTATAATAAGGGCGAGGATCAAGATATTCATCTCACCGGTATTTACTAAATTTACGGTACTTCCGATCGCTCTAGGGATGGCGCTTACGATACCTGCAAAGATAATAAGGCTGGTGCCGTTACCGACGCCGCGCTGCGTGATCTGCTCTCCGATCCACATCAAAAGCATGGTGCCTGCCAGCATCGAAATGCACGAGATAAAAACAAACTCGTTGGTATTTTCAGCCATTATCGCAGGCGCTCCGGTCTGTCCGTGGATGCCCTGTAAGCCAATGCTAACGCCGATGGATTGAACCATAGCGATTGCGATTGTAGCATATCGGATGATCTGCATATATTTCTGCATACCGTCGCGCTCTTTTTTGAGTTTGCCTAAATTTGGAAAGGTTGCGGCAAGCAGCTCCATAATGATCGAAGCGGTAATATAAGGCATAATGCCTAGCGAGATAACGCTGAATCGCTCCGCCGCGTTACCGCTAAACATATTAAACATTCCAAAAGCGTTGTTGCTATTGTTTTGAAAAAATTGCTTTATAACCTCAACGTCCACTCCCGGAACCGGCACGTAAGCTAGCAACCTATAGGCAAAAAGAAAGCCCAAAGTAATGAGAATTTTGTTGCGTAGCGATTTATTCATTATTTTTGTCCGCTAAATTTTACGTTCTCGTCTTTGATCTTGCTCGCGAGTGCTTTTGCGCCTACGCCGATCAGCTTGATCTTTTTAACGGAATTTGAAATTTTATGAACCGACTTGATACTTTCGACCGTGATCTCGCTAAGATCTTTGATAGCTTCGATTTTATCGACATTGATCACGTAAGGCTTTTCAAATTTAGAAGTAAAACCTACCTTTGGAAGCCTTCGCTGAATCGGCTGCTGACCGCCCTCGAAGCCTCTTTTTTCATGAGAGCCGGTACGTGCGGTCTGACCCTTGCCGCCGCGACCCGCAGTTTTACCCAGACCGCTTCCTTGACCGCGACCCAAGCGCTTAGTAGCGTGAGTCGAGCCTGGGGCTTTTTTAAGATTTTCTAATCCCATCTTTTATCCTTGTTAGTGTTTTAACATACTAAGAGCTTTCATCGTAGCTCTTACGACATTTGAGGAGTTGTTCGAACCTAGCGATTTAGTGAGGATATCTTTAACACCCGCAAGCTCTAAAACTGGGCGGACTGAACCGCCTGCGATAACGCCAGTACCTTCGCTCGCCGGCTTTAATAAAATTTTACTCGCATTGTATTTTACTTCAACGTCGTGAGTGATGGTAGAGCCGTTTAAATTTACCTTGATGATATTTTTAAACGCATCGTCTACCGCTTTTTTAATCGCATCGGGAACCTCTTTGGACTTACCAAAGCCAAAGCCTACCAAGCCGTTTCTATTGCCTACTACGATAAGAGCCGTAAACCTAAACCTTCTACCACCTTTAACGACCTTCGTAACCCTACCGATATTGACGATTACCTCTTCGAATTCTTCTCTATTATACTTTTCCACAATCATTCCTTTGGGTTATAGTTTGATGCCGTTTTGGCGTAGCGACTCGGCAAAGCTTGCGATTACGCCATGATACAAATAGCCATTGCGATCGAAAATCGCTTCAGAAATGCCTTTATCTTTTAGCTTGGAGGCTAAATCTTTAGCTAAGCTAGCCGCGCCCTCTTTGTTTGCCTTTAAATTTAAAACCTTACCGCTGCTGGCGCACAAAGTCGCGCTCGCCGCGTCGTCAATAGCCTGAGCGTAAACTGTCCTATTGGATTTGAAAATAGAAATTCTAGGGCAAGATGCGACGCCTGAAATTTTAGCGCGAATTCTTCTTTTTCTCTTGATTCGTAAAGAGATCTTTCTTTTTAATACGTTCTGTGTCATTTCTCAACCCTTATTTCTTAGCTGTTTTTCCGGCTTTGCGGATGATATGCTCTTCAAGATACTTGATGCCTTTGCCCTTATACGGCTCAGGCGGTCTGAATCCTCTAATCTCGGCTGCTACTTGGCCTACTTGCTGCTTGTCGTCACCTTTGATGGTTACGACGTTTTTATCTACAGAGATTTCGATTCCTTTTGGAGATTCAAAATTTATCGGATGCGAAAAGCCTAAATTTAGCTCAAGTACCTTGCCCTTCATCGCGGCTCTATAGCCGACGCCGTTGATTTCAAGCTGTTTTGAAAAGCCCTCGGTAAGACCGAGTACGATATTGTTGGCTAAAGCGCGGTATGTTCCCCAATACGCCCTGCTCTGTCTATCCTCGCCCTTAGGTGAGAATTCTATCTTTCCGTCTTCGATTTTTACATCGACATGACCTTTTAAATCAAGCTCTTTTTCGTTATTCGATTTTTTAAATTTTAACGACGAGCCGTCGATTTTGACCTCTAAGCCGTTTGGAATAGAGATCGGTTTTTTACCAATTCTTGACATAATTTTCCTTTTTATTTGTCTAGGGTATGTCTACTTTTACGAATGGATACCACAATGCCATAAAAAGTAGAAACTTCTTACCAGATCGTGCAAAGCACTTCGCCGCCGACGCCGGCTTTGTGTGCGTCGATACCGCTCATAACGCCTTTGCTTGTGCTAACGACGACGGTTCCGTAGCCGTTTTTGAAGCGCTTGATCTCGTCTTTGCCTTGATATACGCGGCGACCCGGAGTTGAAATTCTTTTAACTTCGTTTATCACGCTCCTGCCCTTTTCGTCGTATTTAAGCACTACGTTGATGATCTTTTTATTGTTTTCCTCTACTACGTTGTAGCTCTCGATATAGCCCTTCTCGGCTAAAATTTTAAGCATAGCCTCAACGACGTTTGAGTGAAAAAGCTTAGTCGTATCTAGCCTTCGCATCGCAGCATTTCTGATGCGAGTTAATCCATCTGAAATAAGATCGTTAATCATCTCTTCTCCTTACCAGCTTGCTTTTTTTAGACCTGGGATCAAGCCCTCATTTGCCATCTTGCGAAGGCAAACGCGACAAATTCCAAAATCCTTATAAACGGAGTGCGGACGACCGCAAATTTGACATCTGGTATATGCGCGAGTGCTAAATTTAGCGGGGCGTTTCGCCTTGGCTACCATTGATTTTTTTGCCATATCATTTTCCTTTTGCAAAAGGCATGCCGAATAGCTCTAGCAATTTAAATGCCTCTTTATCGTTATTTGTAGTCGTTACGACGGTTATATTCATACCGTGAGTTCTTAAAATTTGATCGTATTCGACCTCAGGGAACATCAGCTGCTCTTGTAAACCGAAGTTGTAATTGCCGCGTCCGTCAAAGCCCGTTCTAGGTAGTCCTCGGAAATCCTTAACCCTAGGAAGCGCGATAGAGATCAGTTTGTCTAGGAAGGCAAACATCTGCTCTTTTCGTAACGTAACCATTATTCCTACCGGAAAACCTTCGCGCACTTTAAAGCCGGCAACCGATTTTTTTGCATTGACGATAAGCGCTTTTTGGCCTGCGATCAGCGAGATAGTATCGGCCATATTTTGAAGCACTTTTTGATCTTTGCTCGATTCGCCCGTTCCTACGCTGATAACGATCTTTTCAAGCGCCGGGATAAGCATAGGATTTTTTATATCAAATTCTTTCTGCAAAGCAGCTCTGATGGAATTTATATATTTATCTTTTAGTCTGCTCATAATCAACCCTCTACCAACGCAACGTTTGAAATATCCATAGGCATCTCTTTGCTCGTAAAGCCGCCTTGCGGATTTTGCTCGGTTGGTTTGATAGCCTTTTTAGCCATTTTACAACCCTCGACGATAACTTGAGCTTTTTTAGGAAACACGGCCTTAACGGTGCCTGTTTTGCCCTTATCGTCACCTGCGATGATCTTTACTTGATCGCCTTTTTTAATCTTAAATTTTACTGCCATTATAAAACCTCCGGAGCCAGCGAAACGATCTTCATAAAACCGCCGTATCTGACCTCTCTACCGATAGGACCGAAAATACGAGTACCGATCGGCTCTTTTTTTGAATCCAAAATAACGGCTGCGTTCTCATCGAATCTAATTAGTGAGCCGTTGCCTCTGTGCAACTCTTTAGTCGTACGAACGACTACGGCTTTTACTACTTGACCGCGCTTAATCTTGCCGTTAGGGAGCGCTTTTTTTACAGAGCAAACGATAATATCGCCGATTGTGGCGTATCTTCTTTTGCTGCCGCCCAAAACTTTAATACACATAAGTTCTTTTGCGCCGCTATTATCAGCTACCGCAAGTCTGGTAAAACTCTGTATCATTATTCAACTCCTGTTTTCAAAACCGCTTTCAAGCGAAACGATTTTCTAGCGCTTAGCGGTCTGCACTCGATCGCAGATATGGTATCGCCGATCTTTACGACGTTGTTCTCATCGTGGATCAGATATTTTTTAAATCTTTTTACGATCTTTCTATATCTAGGGTGCATAACCCTTCGCTCTACCAAAACGGTAGCTGTTTTATCGCCCGCCTTCTTTACGACTACGCCTTGAATTTCTCTTTTAAATGCCATAACCTATCCTTATTTCGCTTTAATAGCGGTGTTGATTCTAGCGATATCTTTTTTGATAGCGCGAATCTCGTTAGGATTGCTTAGCTGCATAGTTTTTAGCTTTTGTCTAGCCGTAAATAAAAGCAACTTACTTTGTTTTAACATAGAATTTAGCTCAGCCAAATCTTTATCTTTCAAATCAGTATATTTCATTTTCGCTTTCCCTACTTACGATTTTCGTTTTAAAAGGTAGTTTATGAATTGAAAGCATAAGCGCCTCTTTAGCAACCTCTTCGCTAACGCCGGTCATCTCGAAAATGATCCTGCCCGGTTTTATATTCATTACCCACTCTTCTACGCCGCTCTTACCTTTACCCATACGAGTTTGTAGAGGCTTTTTGGTAAGCGGTTTGTCTGGGAATACCTTAATCCAAATTTTAGCTTGACGATTTACGAAGCGCGTCATCGCGACACGAGCCGCTTCGATCTGGCGAGAATTTACCCTACCCGCCTCTACCGCTTTGATACCGAAATCGCCGAACGTCAAGGAATTTCCTCTCGTCGTATAGCCGCGATTGCGACCTTTCATCATCTTGCGGTATTTTGTTCTTTTTGGCATCAACATAACTATTTACCTCTTCTTGGTCTGCGTGTTTTTTTAGGCGCATCATCGGTCTTTTCAGCCTGGATGCCTTTTTGTAAAATTTCACCCTTAAAGATCCAAACCTTAATGCCGATATTACCGTAGGTCGTATGCGCTTCGGCAAAGCCGTAATCGATCCTAGCCCTTAGAGTATGAAGCGGAACGCGTCCCTCCAAATACCATTCGGTTCTAGCCATCTCGGCGCCGCCTAAGCGACCTGCGACGCAAATTTTAATTCCCTTTGCACCTGCTTTTTGAGCGCCTTGGATGACTTTTTTCATAGCGCGGCGGAATGCAACGCGGCGCTCTAGCTGCATAGCTACGTTTTCCGCAGCCAAAAGTGCGTTCGAGCCTACTTTGCGCTCCTCTTTGATATTGATGGCTATGTCTTTATTGACTAGCTTAACGACTTCGCTTCTTAAATTTTCAACCTCGCCGCCTTTTTTACCGATGATGATGCCCGGTCTTGCGGCTACGATCGTTACGCGAATTTTCTTAGCCGTTCTTTCGATAAGAATTTGGCTAATTCCCGCATAATAAAGCTTAGCTTTTAAAAATTTGCGGATCTTATAATCCTCGCCGATACTCTCGGAAAGCGTCGCTTTAGAAGGAAACCATCTAGACTCCCAATTTCGATTAATTCCTAATCTTAAACCGATCGGATTTACTTTCTGTCCCATTTACGCTTCCTTCTTACTTGGTTTTGCTACTTCGACGATGATGTGCGAAGTAGGCTTGCGGATACGGCTAGCCGTACCTCTGGCGCGCGGACGAAATCTCTTAAGCACAGGACCCGCATCCACTCGGCAGCTTGTAACTACGACCTCTTCAGGCTCAAAGCCGCCGTTTGCGACCGCACTTGAAATCGCCGTAGCGATATATTTCGCGCCGCGATTAGGCGTAAATTCCAAAGTGGCAAGGGCAAATTCCGCATTCATGCCTTGAATTTGTTTTGCGATAAGTCTTGCTTTTGTCGGCGAAAGGCGAACAAATTTAATAGTTGATTTACTCATATTCTATCCTTACTTGCCGATCTTTTTCTGCACGGAGCCTTTGTGGCCCTTGAAAGTGCGCGTAGGAGCGAACTCGCCTAATTTATAACCGATATGATGCTCGGTGACGTAAACCGGGATAAAATTCTTTCCGTTATGAACGTTAAACGTAAGTCCGATCATCTCAGGCACGATCGTGCTTCGTCTCGACCAAGTCTTGATCGGTTTGTTATCGCCGGCTTTCTTTGCCGCAACGACTTTTTTCATTACGTGATCATCTACGAAAGGACCTTTTTTTAGCGATCTAGCCATTTTTATTTTCCTTTCCTTCTTGAAATTATAAGCTTATCGCTCGCTTTTTTATGGCGAGTTTTATAGCCCTTCGTCGGTTTGCCCCACGGAGTTACCGGATGGCGACCGGAGTTTTTCTTACCCTCGCCACCGCCGTGCGGGTGATCGACCGGGTTCATCGCAGAACCTCTGGTTTGAGGACGGATACCTCTGTGGCGGTTACGTCCGGCTTTACCGATGACGACGTTTGCCCACTCTTCGTTACCCACTACGCCGATACTGGCCATGCACTCTGCGAGCACTCTTCTCATCTCGCCGCTAGGCAGACGCAAAATGACGTATTTTTCCTCTTTACCCATAAGCTGAGCATAACCTCCTGCGCTACGTGCCATTTGAGCGCCTTTGCCTGGCTTTAACTCGATATTATGCAGAATAGTTCCCACAGGGATGTTTTTCATCTTCATCGCGTTGCCAGGTTTAATATCTAATCCACCCTCGGCAGCAGCTACTACGTCGCCCACTTTAAGATCGTTAGGCTTGATAATGTAGCGCTTCTCGCCGTCTGCGTATGAGATCAATGCGATACGGCAGTTGCGATTCGGATCGTATTCGATCGCCTCGACCTTGCCAGGAACGCCGAATTTATTTCGCTTAAAATCGATAATTCTATAAAGTTTAGCAGCCCCTGCTTGTTTATGGCGGCTGGTAATGCGACCGTTATTGTTCCTTCCGGCTGCGGCAGGAATTTTAACAAGCAAGCCTCTAACGCTAGCTTTTGCAGTGATATCCTCGCTGCTAAGCCCTGTCATAAATCTTCTACTTGGAGTATACGGTTTATAAGTTTTAATCGCCATTTTACGCCTCCACGCTTTCTAGGCTTGCGCCTTCAGGTAGTTTGACGTAGAATTTTTTCACATCGTTTCTAGCGCCCATTTTACCTCTAAATCTTTTTACTTTGCCGTCCTGTCTTAAAGAATTTATCTTTAGCGGAGTAATCCCGAAATAGTTTTTTAAAACGCTCTTTAGTCCGTTTTTCGTAACCGACGGGCTAGTTTGGATAACGACCACGCCGTTTTCTTGAAGACCGAGAGACTTTTCCGTATAAAGGATCGTTTTGATATCTGTTATATCTGCCATTTTAGTCCTCTTTCACTATTGATTCAAATGCCGCTTTTTCGAATACGACCGAGCCGTAAACTGCGATTAGGTAAGCATTGACCTCGCTTGCATCGACGACATAGCAATTCTTAAGATTTCTATAGGCCAAAAGAGTTTGTGCGTCTAGCTCATTTTTAACGATCAGCGCATCTCTAACGCCCAGTTTCTTAATAAAATTTGCCGCGTCTTTAGTCTTGCTGCTTTTTAGTTCTAAATCGTCGAATATAAAAATTTTACCCTCGTTTGCTTTCTCATTGATAGCAAATTCCAGCGCAAGGCGTTTTTGCTTTTTATTGACCTTCTGCTCGTAATTTCGCTCGTTAGTCGGACCGAATGCGACCGCGCCGCCTACCCAGACATTGGTTCTCGTTGAGCCCGCACGTGCGCCACCGCGACCCTTTTGTCGCCATGGTTTTTTGCCGCCGCCGCTAACCTCGGCGCGAGTTTTAGCGTTAGCGGTATTTGCGCGAAGCGAAGCAAGGTAAGATTTGACGTACAAATATAGATTGTGCGAATTGACTTCCGAAAATTTCGCAGGAATTTCAATTTCGCTTGCTTTTTCTAGTTTTTCGTTAAGCACGCTTACTTTACTCATTTTACTATCCTTATTCTGCCCATTGCGCCGTTAAATCCAGGAACCGAGCCCTTAAGCACTAAAATTTTATTCTCGGCATCAAAGCTTACGACTTCGTTTTTAGCAGTGATCGTTTCGTTTCCAGTGTGTCCCGCCATCCTCATACCAGGCTGAACGCGACCGGGCCACTCGCAGTTGCCAATAGAACCAGGCCTTCGGTGGAAGCGGCTACCGTGCGCTGCAGGACCGCCCGCAAAGCCATGGCGCTTAATAACGCCCTGATAACCTTTACCCTTGGATTTAAAGCTTACTTTGACGATCTTGGCTTCGCTCAAAACATCTAAATTTTGATCGCCAAGCTCGGCATTTTCTAAGCTTAGAGTCGCAAATTTATTAAATTCCTTGCTTAGGCTATATTTCTTTTGAATTCCGGCGATAGCTTTGTTATACGCTTTGCCGTCTGCGTAGGCTACGATAGCTTTTTTCTCATCGCAAACTTCGCAAATTTTGGTATTGATAAGTCGTAAAAGCGTCACGGGCGTGCTGCTCGTGTCGATCGTCCTACTCATACCTATTTTTTCTACGATATATTCCATTGTTTTACCCCTTATTTGCCCATCGCGTGAACTTCGACGTTGACTTCCGGAGCCAAATCAAGCTTAGTTAGCGAATCAACCGTATCCGGAGTCGCCGCTACGATATCTAGCATACGAGCGTGAATTTTCATCTCAAACTGCTCTCTGGAGTCTTTATTTACGTGCGGAGATCTTAAAACGGTGTAGCGTTTAATCTTCGTAGGCATCGGCACGGGACCTCTGACGTCCGCACCTGTTCTTTTTACGGCTTCAACGATAGCCGAAACTGTGCGATCTAAAACTCGATGGTCATAAGCCTTGAGTTTTAACCTAATTTTTTGCATCACTTTTCCTTAATAAAGAACTTGTCGCAACGCGCGACCCTTTGTTTCAAACAAAAGACGCACATTATATAAAAGCGCTCCCTTTTTGTCAAGAAAATAGCCAAATTTTATTGAAATATTTCCTTTTTATAAGGAAAAATATATAAAATTTCGAAAATTTTTAGAGTGCCGGAAATTTTCAATATAAAAATTTTGGATAAATTTGAAATAGATATAAAAATTTCATAGAATTTTTCAGATTTATTTCCTTTTAATAAGGAAAATTTTAAAATATCCACTATGAATGATCTGAAATTTTTTTACGAAAATCCGCCGGAATTTGCAGGCTTTATCCCGCGCAAAAGAGGTATCAGCTCTGCCAAAACCATAATCTACGGAGTGCTAAATTCCGGCAAAAGCGCCGTGCTGAAAAATGAAATTTCAGAGCTTAAAAAAGATGAAATTTTGTATCTAAATTTAGCCGATCTACGTCTTGAGGATACGGTAGCGGGCGGCACGATCGCTGCGGCCAAAAATAGCGCGGGCAATACAAACGGCAGCGAAGTAAATGAGAATGAAATAAGCGGAGAAGCTACGCTCGATGCGCGTATGCCCAGTGTAGACGAATTTTATCATGCCGATATAAAAAATATAGATACAAAAGGCCTAAAAAACGTGAGCGGGGGCAGCCCACACAACGCAAAAAATGCGGAGCTCTACGGCGCGAAAAACAGGAGCGAGAATTTCTTCCGCGAGATCAAGGAATTCTTAACCGCCAACGAGCAAATTTCATCGCTTTTTCTGGATAATTTTAGTAGCGCCGATTTTGAAATTTCATCGCTCCAAAGCTTCGCCGAGGGGCTAAATTTAAAGCGCTTTATAATTTCTACTCGCGATAGAGAGTTAGTTTTGCCGAGCTTTGAGCGGCTTGAGCTTTTGCCGCTTTCGTTTGAAGAATTTATCGCCTTCGATAAGCGCCACAACGAGATAAACTCGATGATTTCGGCATTTTTAGCCCAAGGCGGCGGCGCAAAAAACCCCTTCATAGCGCCTGCCGAAATTTTAGAATTTGAGCAGAGGCTGCTTGCGGCAAACTTTAGCCGCACGGAGATTTTAATCCTCAAAGAATGCCTAAGCTTCGTCCACGCCGCATTTAGCGCAAATAAAATTTACACCGCGCTAAAGCCGCGCATCAAGATCTCCAAAGACGCCGTATACGGCACTATCGCCAAACTTGAGCGGGAAAATTTCATCAGATTTTTAAGCAAAGCTGGCGAGCCCGCGCGCGCAAAAAAACTATATTTTTCGCATTTTAATATGCGCGAAATTTTAACGAGCAAAAAGGACTTCTCGAAAAAATTTGCCAACGTCCTTTTTTGCGAGCTTTTGGGGCTAAATACACCAATTTTTTACACAAAAGAGTTGGATTTTTACCTGCCTGCTCTAAAGGTGGGGGTTCTCGTCATCCCATTCAGCGACGCGGACATTATCTTTTTAAAATTTCGTAAAATTTTAAGCGTGCTCAAGAGGCTTGGCATCACGAGCTTAAAAGTCGTTTCTATGGCAAACTCCGGCAGGCTCGAGATCGAGGGGATACGCTGCGACGTCCTGCCCTTTCACGAATTCGCGCTCAGCTTTTAGATATTTGAAATTTTATATCATAAAAATGCAGAAATTGTGCTATAACTTTGAGAGTTATATATAAATTAGATAAGGAATTTTTATGGTAAAATTGCAAGACAAACTCATCTACGATACGTTAAAATTAGTTGCCGCGCAAGGAGAGAAGGGGCTTTTATGCCGCAACAAGCAAAGCGATGCCGAGTTTATGAGGCCCGTGAACGAATTTGCTGCTGCGAGCGGACGCAACTACACCTCGATCAAATCGACTCTCGACATCATCCATAAAAACTGGGGCTATTTGGAGCGAGAGAGTATCAAAGATACGAGCTTTGATGCGGGCAAGGCGTCGAAAATTTTCATCTATCGCTTATGCGATAAAGGACGAAGCTTTATCGAAAAATATGAGGCGACTCAAAATTCCGCCCAATAGCCCGAAATTAAAATTTTAAACGTCGAATTCTATAAGAGATTGTTTAAAACTCAAATTTTAAATCTCGACGCTTAAGTAAAATTTACGAAGCAGTTATCATAATTTAAAAAACACGAGAGAGGAAACGGCCGTGACTTATCCTTAAAACAAATCCAAGAACCGAAAACCCATCGATTCCCTCTCTTTAAAATAGCGCCATTGATGTGTATCCGGTAGGTCACACTTGCGAATTCCATAAACCCCCAACCACTAAAGATGAATTTTTTGATATAATCCTCCGCTTTAAAAGCTAAAATTCAAAGGAAACATATGAAATTTATTTCTCACAAAATTTTAAAAAGCGCGGTTTTGCTGGCGGCATTGGGATCTTTTGCGACTTGCGGCGCCGAGACGCAGCAGCCTAGCGGCTACGCCATAAGCGGCGCGTCGCTATCGGCGATAGAGGAGGACAATAGAGCAAAAGAAAATTATCTGGTCATTGACGTTAGAAGCGCGGATGAGTATGCCGCAGGCCACCTAAAACACGCGATTAACATCCCGCTTGGAGAGCTTGAAAGCAGGCTGGACGAGATAAACGCCTATAAAGATAAAAACGTCGTGCTTTATTGCAACACCGGCAACCGCAGCGGCAAGGCGCTTGATTTGCTTAAACAAAAGGGCTTCAATGTGCTTATGAACGCGCCAGGCGTGAAGCAGTACGACTACGAGCTGTATAAGGTCGGCAGCATAAATGCGGAGGGATTTTTGAAAATAGCAAATGAGCCGAACGTGCTGATCATCGATGCTAGGCAGAAGCAGGACTACGACGCAGGGCATATGAAAGGCGCGATAAATATTCCTGATGGCGAGCCTGTGGATAACTACAAGGACGTGCTTGAGGCCAACAAGGGCAAAAGGATAATCACGCACTGCTACAGCGGCAACCGTAGCGCTAAACTTGCCAAAGCCCTAAACGAGCGAGGCTACAACGTCACAAATCTACTAGACGGCACGAAAGAGTATAATTACGAACTGGTGAAGTAAATTAGAATTTGGGCTTTTGAAGTGAAATTTTAAAAGCCCGAATTTTATAAATTTGCAAATTTTCTATAATGTAATGGTTGTTTATTTTACGGCGCGAAATGCAAAATTTAACTTCGCGCCTGGCGCGTAAATTTAGACGCCGCAAATCCACGAGATTTTGGCGGAGCTTTTGTGCTGCATTTGGCGAGACTTCATCGCGAGCAAAATTCTGCTCGTATGTGTTTGGCGTAAAATTTTACTTTGGAATTCCGCTCTCGGAATTTTGCGGTGCGAAGTTCCAAGCGGCGAAATCTTTCAAAAATTTTAAATTTCAGCGAATTTAATTTCCAACATGCGTAAATTTCACTCAAAATATAACTAGAAGCTTTTCGCGAGTTTTGAACCCCGTAAATTCTTGATTAAATTTATTCAGATTAATAAAAATAAATCCCGCAAAATGATAAAATGCTGTTTTGAGTAAATTTGAAGCGAAATTTTACGGGAGGGATCATGAAATTTAAAGATTTTAAAGCTGCGAACTGCGCCAACTACGACTTTTTCACCGCCGAAGAGCTAAGCCATAAAGAATTTATCAGACTAAGTTTTGACGAGTTCGCCCGCAAAAATCCAAACTCCAACTGGGCGCTTAGCATCGACGATAGGAGTTTTGATTCGTTTCCGAATTTTACTCAAAAGCATCCGATCTGCTTATCCGATCTAAATTTTAAAGATAGCGTCTTTCAGTTTAGGATCTGCTCCGAAAATAGCGTCCAAAGCCTAGGACATCGCATTTTTACCTGCCTAGACGGCATTCACAAGGACTTCGTCGCAAGCGAGATCAAACAAACCGACGAAGTGATGATGAGGCTAAAGACGGGCGTTTTGAAGGACTTTACCTGCGTCTCGAAGTGCGGCTGGTGGATAACCGATATCTGGCGCGATATGTATCCGGTGACGGACGAGAGCGAGAGCGAAAATTTCGTCGCGGATATGCTTGGTAGCGAGTTTTCGGCGCAAATGCGGCTCATAAACGAGCGGCTTTTGAGCGCGCAAAATAGCGGGGAGCTTGACGGGCTCATTGCCGAGCTAAGGACGCAGGAGTAAATTTTTAAAATCTGCCCGCGTTTTGTCCTTGATGCAGCGGGCGTACTCCCGTATTTTGCGGATAAATTTTTAAAATTTACCGACTTAAATTTACCCCAGCCCGCCGTTTGCAGCGCAGCTGTTTAGCGGGTACGGCGTAAGCCCGTAGTCTGCAGCTTCGACATTCCAAAAGTCCAAATTCGCGCTGCGCGAGACGATATACTCAAAGCCCTTTTGATTCAGCTCGATCAAAATTTCAAATTCATTGCCGTTTTTGCATACGATACTTTCGAAAAAGTGCGAAAAGCAGGCGATTTTCGCGTTTTCTTTCTGCATCGATTGATTTAGCATAAGCTCCATATTGCTTAGAATTTTAAATACCGTCTGGCTCGTCTCAAACCTGCCGAAGCGCGCATAATACTTCGCTAAATTTTGCTCATTTAGCGTAACGGCCTTGGTGCAGTTTTGCGTTATCTGCTCGTATATCACGCCGAAAAGCTCAATCGACGCGTTTTGATTATCTATCGCCTTGTTTTCGTGGTTTTCGATGACGACGAAGCCGTCTTTTATGCAAAATTTCTCGTTTTTATAGTAAAAGCTCACTCTTGCGATCTCTTGCTCGAAGCGCTTTTTATAAGTGAAAGGTAGATACGTTGTAACGC
>NZ_CALHHT010000126.1 GCF_938031315.1 uncultured Campylobacter sp. | reverse complement strand
TAAGCGGCGGATTAGAATCTGCATTGCAAAGCGCTTGTGCGGGCGCTAGTGCGAGCACCGCTGCGAGGCTAAGCATAGAGGAGCAGATGGATTTTTTCATATATTTGATCCTTTGAAATTCGTAAAGTTTGCGATTATACATAAAAATAGATCAGTTTGCAATATGAAAATCACTGATCGGTTTTTAAAATAGGGGGGGCTACATTTTTAATTTTAAGTAATAAAAATTTACTCTTTGCGCAGAATAAATTCTTGACTGCAAAATTTAACCCTTTTTTAGGGGGGCATTTTGAGCGGATTACAAGTGGTAAAAAATCCTAGCAAGAGGATTTTTAGTAAAATTTGAAATAATAAAAATCTGAGCTAAATTTATTTTAGCAATTCCAAGCTGCGGTAGAATTTATGCAAGATAAATTTTAAACGAGCGGAATTTTATATAAATGCCGTTTCGCCCGCGAAAAAGCTTTTTTAAAAAATTTAAACGAGCAAGATTGCGCGATAAATTTTATGTGATCCCCGCTGCAAGAGCTAAAGCATAGCAAGCAGGAGATAAAATTTACGCGATAAATCTTGCGTGATAAATTTTAAAATAAGCCGCAAATCCTACAAGAAGCTGTAAATTCCATCTAGCAAGAAATATCTTTTATCCGCAGCGCCGTGATAAAATGGATTAAAAGTCCCTTCGTATGCCTTTTCAAAAAAGCCCTCTTTGCTTAGCTTTATAAGCTCTGCATTGACGAAATCCAGTAGCTCTTTATTGCCCTTCTGCACGCCAATACCCATGAAATCGGGCTTACCTAGAGTTTTAAGCGGCACTTCTACCTCGCTATCGACTACCGGATATGCCATTGCGATTAGATTATCGGTCGTGTAGGCGTCCACGTCGCCGTCTTTTAGCATGCGGTAGCACTCTCTGGCGATCTTACAAAATGTAAAATTTCCAAAGCCTTCTTGTTTAAAAAATGCCTCGCCTGTACCGCCGCTTTCGAGTAAAATTCTTTTCTCTCGCAGATCGGCTAAGGATTTTATTCTATCGGCTTTGCGGGTTAAAACTCCAAGATTTACTGAAAAATACGGTGTTGAAAAATCGATCTGCTGCGCGCGTTCAGGCGTAATGGTAATCGTAGCGATGACGATATCTACGCGGTTGTTTACTAGTGCTGGAATTCTATCCTCGACCTTCATCGGTACAAGCTCGATTCTGCCGCCTTTTTCGCCGAAAAGATCATTTGCTATAGCCTGTGCCATCGTAACTTCAAAGCCCTCGAAAGCCCCATCGTTCAGCTCGCTAAAAGGAGGCTGTCCGTCGTAAACGCCGATGCGAACGACGCCTTTTGATCTGATCTGTTCCAAACTATCGGCGAAAGCAACGATAAATGGTAGCAACATTGCAAGAAGCAATTTCATGGCAAATCCTTAAATTTAATCTCTCTTCCGCTTTCAAACCAAGCGGGAAATTTTATTTGCTAAAATTCTAAAAGCCGGACTTAAAAATTTAAAGCAAGCTCTTAGAGCATATTGTAAATTCCATCTAGCAGAAAATATTTCTTATCCGCTGTACCGCGATAGAATGGATCAAAGCTCTGCTCGTAGGCCTTTTTGAAAAAGCCCTCTTTGCTTAGCTTGATGAGCTCCGCATTGACGAAATCAAGTAGTTCTTTATTATCTTTCTGCACGCCGATGCCGATGAAATCGCTAGGGCCTAGGTTTTTAAACGGCACTTCCAAAGTATCATCGATGACGGAATATGCAAGCACGATGAGATTGTCGTTTATATAGCCGTCCGCATCGCCATTTCGAATCATTTCGTAACATTCCTTAGCCGAAGCGCAATGGCCTAAATTTTTAAATCCCTTGGTTTTGAAAAATTTCTCGGCTACCGTCGCGTCGCCTTCGAATACGATCTTTTTATCATGAAGCTGCGCGATATCGGTAAAAGCGTCGGCTTTGCGCGTTAATACGCCTAAATTTGCGGAGAGGTAGGGGAGGGAGAAATCGATTTTTCTTTTTCGTTCGTTGGTGATGCTAAATAGACCGATAACTAAATCAAGCTTATTTGCCTCTAAAAATGGAATTCTATCATTTACGCTTAGTGGGATGAACTCGATTTTGCCCTCTTTTTTGCCGAAAATTTCTTTAGCAATAGCGTTTGCAAGATCAATCTCAAATCCTTCAAATTTGACGCCATTAGACTCGCAAAGTGGCGGATGAGCATCGCGCACTCCGATGCGAATGACGCCGTTTTGTCTGATTTGATCTAGGCTATCTGCAAAAAGCGCCGCACAAAATAGAGCCGCTATAAAAAGTAGTTTCATTTTATGTCCTTAAAATTGGATTTCGCATATTATCCGCTTATCATAAATGACGTTTTAGTCGAAGCCGTTAGATAAAACACTGCTAAATTTCGTCCTAAAATATGGCATAGAGCCCATCTAGTAAGAAGTATTTTTTATCTGCAGCGCCTTGATAAAATGGCTTGAAAGTTTCATCGTAAGAACGTTCGAAAAAGCCTTGCTTGCTAAGTGTAACAAGCTCTTTATTTATCAGATCAAGCAGTTCGGTATTGCCTTTGCGCACCCCAATGCCTAAGAATTCCGGATTACCTAGATTTTGGATTGCTACTTCTAAATTGTCGTCGATAATGGAATAAGCTAGTACAATGAGATTATCGTTAACGTAAGCATCGGCTTTGCCTTGCTTAAGCATATCATAGCATTCGGTAGTAATGGAGCAATGGATTAGATTGTGGATTTTATTTTTATACAAAAAATTTTCTGCCGTAGTACCGTTACCCTCTACTAAGACTTTTTTGTTTGAAAGATCGTCTATACTTTTGATGCCGTCGCTTTTACGTGTCAAAACTCCCAAACTCATCGAAAAATATGGATAAGAAAAGTCGATTTGCCTTTTTCTATCTTGCGTTATCGTGATGGTCGCGACTGCAAGATCTACCTTATCGTTTTGTAATGCAGAGATCCTATCGCTGGCATTTAAAGGGACGAACTCGACTCTACCGCGCTTATCACCGAATATGCTCTTAGCTATAGCATCTGCAAGGTTGATTTCAAAGCCTTCGAAATTACCACTTTTTTCATCACTAAAAGGTGGCCTACCATCACGAACACCGATTTTAACGACTCCGGCAGATCTGATCTGCTCCAAACTGCCCGCAAAAACACTGCTGCAAAGTGCAAAAATAATGCAAAAAAGTAGCTTCATAAACTATCCTTTTCTTAAAATTTAATATTATCCCTTAGATATTGCGTGATTTTACCCTAAAATAGTTAAACATAACTTCAATTACATAATACGGATTGCTAAATCGGCAGTAAGTGAACGAGATTAGAATTTAAGAAACGATAGATAAATTTTATGAAGTGAAATTTAGCCGTAGCGAAATGTGGCGCAGGAAAGTATAAGCTTTGATTAAAATTTATATATCGTAATTTACGGTGCAGTTTTTACTGTATCGGCATAGAATTTTAATTTGGAATTCATCCATCATACCTGCTTGCTTTTCGAGCTAGAATTTTTACGTCTTG